>JAFZED010000005.1 GCA_017560825.1 Bacteroidales bacterium
AGGTCGGTGACATTTTCGTGACAGTGACTGGCTGCGACGGCGTCATCACAAAGGACCATTTCCTCAAGATGAAGGACGGCGCAATATGCTGCAACGCAGGTCACTTCGACTGCGAGGTGGACGTGGCAGGCCTCAAGTCGATCGCAAAGGACGTGAAGCCGGCCCGCAAGAACATCATCGGATATACCCTCGAAAACGGTAAAAGAATATATATCATCGCAGAAGGCCGCCTCGTAAACCTCGCGGCAGGTGACGGTCATCCGGCAGAGATTATGGATATGTCATTTGCAATCCAGGCCCTCAGCGCCAAGTATTTGGTGGAGAACTCAGACAAGGTGAGCCGTGAGCCGGGCCAGATGGTGAACGACGTTCCTCTCTCTATCGATAAGGAGGTGGCAGCGCGCAAGCTGGCATACTGGGGCTGCGAGATCGACACCCTCACCCCAGAGCAGCACAAGTACCTTTTCGGAGAGTAATTGTCAGAAATACTTTTTCTCATTGCGGTAAAGCGCAATGAATATGAAGATCAAGGCGGTGAATCCCCACAGGGATGAGCCGCCATAACTTATTAATGGCAGAGGTATGCCGATGACCGGCATAAGTCCGATGGTCATACCTATATTAATAAAGAGGTGCATAAATATACAGCAGGCGACGCAGTAGCCATATATTCGCGTAAAGGCCTCTCTGCTCTGCTCCGCATCCCTTATGATTCGCCATATCAGGAACACATACAGAAGGATGACCGCTGCCGAGCCGGCGAATCCCCACTCCTCTCCGATAGTACAGAATATGAAGTCGGTACTCTGCTCAGGTACAAAACCATAGGTGGTCTGCGTGCCGTTGAGATAGCCCTTGCCGAACATTCCTCCGGAACCGATGGCGATCTTGGACTGACGTACATTATATCCCACTCCCGCAGGGTCTTCCTTCATACCCAGCAGCACCTCTATACGCTTGCGCTGGTGGTCCTGGAGGACATCATTGAATATGAAGTCGGCCGAGAAAACGAGTAATATACCCGCAATCGTTGACACAATGGCCAGGTGCGAGAATGTGTTTCTTTCCTTATATGCCCAATATATTACAGGCGGAATGGCAAGACCGATCACTCCAAGAAGAATGTGAAGAGGCTTAAGCTTGAGGCCCTCCTCTGCAAATCCGGCCAGGATCGAAGGCACAAATGCCATAAGCACAATGGCAGGAACGCAGATGAAAAACCACCATTTCAGTTTGTCGGAATAAAGGCATATGCAAAGCGAAGCAATGCCGACTATTACGAGTATCGCGACAAAAGGCGAGGCCGTCAAGGTCAGGATGAATGAAAGAATGGCCATTCCCGCAAGGAATATAAGCCATCCCGAAAGGCCTTCCCTGTACAGCATAAATATGAATCCCACATACACCAGAGCCGATCCTGTCTCGCTCTGGAGCACGATGATGGCCATCGGGATGAGGATGATAAGCGCTGTTACGATGAAGTTGCGCATCCTGCTTATCCTATATCCCTGCTGGCTCATATATGCCGCAAGCATCAGCGACGTCGATATCTTCGATATCTCGGCCGGCTGGAACCTGACGGGGCCGAACTCGAACCAGGAACTCGATCCCTTGACATCGATACCAAGGAATATGACGGCGACGAGCAGTGCCCCGACAAACAGATATATCGGGACGGCAAGTGATTCATATATACGAGGGTTCATCAGAAGCACAACGATGGCGATGATGAATGCCGTACCCATCCAGACTGCCTGCTTTCCGCTTCTGCAGGTCCAATCGAAGATGGACGCCGGATCTGATGAATGCACAGAAGCATAGATGTTCACCCAGCCGATGAACACCAGAAGCAGGTAACATATTACCAGCCTCCAGTCTATGCTCTTGAAGAATCCTCTGTCTCTATGTCCTCCTGCGCTTCTCATTTCTTGACTTTTACCCTGTCCATCAGGTCTCCTTTGATTATTCTGTCTTCCAATGCTTTTCTGTCCTTGCTGATCTCACCGTTGAGGTACATCTCTGTGAGCAGCGATGCTATAGGTGCGGCCCAAGTCGCTCCGAATCCTCCGTTCTCCACATATGCCGCAACAGCGATCTTCGGATCGTCCTTCGGCGCGAAGCAGATGAACACCGAGTGGTCGTGGCCGTGAGGGTTCTGGGCCGTTCCGGTCTTTCCGCATATGTCCAGACCTTCGACTGCAGCGACGCTGGCTGTTCCTCCGGAACCATATCCGCTGTTCACTGCCCTGTACATTCCTCCGATGACCTTAGGGAAGTGGGTGGTGTCCACCATTGTGTACTGCCTTTCCCTGTACTTGTCATCTATCCTGATGTTCTCCGAGTCCTTGATGATGTGAGGAATGTAGTAGTGGCCCCTGTTGGCGATTGTCGCGCAGAGATTGGCAAGGTGGAGCGGCGTACATCCGATCTCTCCCTGGCCGATGGAAAGCGAAATGACGGTTGTCGCCTTCCAGCCTCCCTTCCTGTAGTGCTTGTTGTAGTACTTTGAGTCAGGGATGAATCCTCCGAGCTCCGACGGGAAATCGCTTCCGAGCTTCTGTCCGAAACCGAAGCTCTTCACGTACTCGTTCCACTTGTCCATAGCCTCGTCGATGGATCCGTATTTCTTGTTTTCCAGGATGTCGCGGAATACATAGCAGTAGTACGCGTTGCAGGACATCATAATGGATTCCTCAAAGTTGATAGGTGACTTGTGGGCGTGACATCCGAGCTTGTTCTTTCCGAAGTGGTAACCCATCTTGCAACCGTACAGGGTTGATGGGTTGAACACACCTTCCTGAAGACCTATGAGTCCGTTTACAAGCTTGAAGACCGATCCCGGAGGATAGGAAGCCTGTACTGTTCGGTTGAACATAGGCTTGTAAGGGTTTGATGAGATCTCACCGTAGTGCTGTCCGATGTCTGCAAGCATATCCACATCGATACCAGGGCTGGAAACCATTGTCAGGATCTCTCCGGTAGAGGGCTCTATGGCAATAAGGCTTCCTACCTTGTTGTTCATCAGCATCTGTCCGTAATTCTGCAGCTTTGCGTCGATGGTTGTTGTGATGTTGTCACCTGGTACGGCGTCCTTGTCGAAGGCTCCGTCGGCGTAGCGCTGCTCGATCTTGTTGCGGGAGTTTCTGAGCCAGATGTTATATCCCTTCTCTCCGCGGAGTTCCTTTTCCCTCGCCGCTTCGATGCCGGTCTTGCCGGCGTAGTCGCCTGATTTGTACTCGTCCGGATGCTTCTCCATAAAGGCTGCGTCCACCTCGGACACATATCCAAGGAGGTTACCTCCGGCATTGAAAGGGTACTCACGGATGCTTCGGGCCTGTCCTCGGAATCCCGGGAACTGGTAGGCCACTTCCGCAAATCTCATATATTTCTCAGGCGGCATCTGCTTTATCATTACTACCGACTGGTAGCCGATTCGTCTGCTCTTCTGCCTGTACTCGTCCATCTTCTCCTTTATGAACTCGACCGGAACCTCCAGCACTCTGCTCAGCGCCAGGGTGTCGAATGCTTCTACTTCCTTCGGAGTTACCATCAGGTCGTAAGCCACCTTGTTGCCGACAAGGATGTTGCCGTTGCGGTCGTGGATGATGCCTCGGGTAGGGTAGATGGTGGAGTACACCATAGAGTTGTTCTCAGCGTCCATCTTGTACTTGTCTTCGATGATCTGGATGCTGAAAAGTTTGGCTATGAGGATGAGGGCCGCTATGCAGAGGCCGATGATGAGTTTGTTCTGCCTGTTCAGTTTCATCTGTCAGTCTCCTATTTTCTGTCGTCCGGAGTGAGGATATGGGTGACAAGAAGTGACAGCAGCCAGTTGCACACAAGCGAGAGTCCGAAATAGGTGAGGTTGTACCACATCGGGCGGGTGCCGGCTCCGTCGAGGATAATGTATATGGCAAGGAATACCGCTATCGCGGTGGAGACAGCTGCAGAAACCTTCAAGGCGCCGAACTTTCCGAATGAGAAGCTGTCGTTGCGGGAAAGAAGGTCCTCGCCGAAGAATATGCGGATGATGCCCTTCCTTGCGAGGGCTACAGGAAGCAGCGCCGCGGCATTGATGCCGATCAGGCCTTCAGAGAGCCAGTCTACTGAAAGACCGCTGAAGAAGGCGATGATCATACACAGCGGAGTGCTGATTCTCAGAGGTATGCAGAACACCATAGCCGGCAGCATCGAAAGCGTGATGTACGGTCCGAGCGGCGAGTAATTGCAAAGGGCGATCTGGCAAAGCAGCATCAGGACATAAAGCAGTCCGAAGTTCTGGTTCATTCTCATATCTCGTCCTCCAATTCCTCTATCTCTTTCCTGCCGATGTTCTCGACGATGGTTACATATTTCAACTTGCCGAAGTCTTCAAAAAGGATCACTTCTATCTCGTAGGTCGAGCCGTTCACGATTTCTGCCTCACCTGTGGTTCCGATGGGGATGTCAGCAGGGAATATGGTGGAGAAGCCGCTTGTGTAGACTGTATCTCCCGGCGCGACTTCCGCGTGGTGCGGGATCTCCTTGAGTATGGCGCGTGAACTGCTTCTGCCGTCCCAGCTCATCGGGCCGATGAAACCGTCCTTTCCAAGACGTGAGCTGACGCTCATCTCGTGGTTCTTGAATGAACGTGCATAGGAGTGGTGCTCGCTTACAGCGTCAATCACACCGACTACACCCTTTCCGGTGATGACTCCGGCTCCTTTGACCACTCCGTCGGCAGTGCCCTTGTCCAGGATCATATAGTTATGATGGGTGTTGTTGCTGATCTTCGCTATAGTTGCAGGGGTGTACCTGAAATTGCCGGCCATACCCTTGGACTGTTCCGGAACCTCTGTCACGTGGCTGTCAGCCATAGCAGCCTCCAGCTGGGCGACACGCACTCTGAGCTCGTGGTTGTCCAGCGCAAGCTCTTCATTCCTCTTCTTGAGCGAGAAATACTGGTTCACATCCTGGGAGAATCCCCAGATGCTTTTCATAAAAGACTGGCTTCCGTTGGAGAACCAGCTGCTCTGGAGCTCGCTGTTGTTGCTGAGCATAGTCAACGCAGTCAACTCCAAAGCTATGAAGATGACTGCGTTGATGATATGATATATGATGTTGCTTCTGCGCAAGGCCTTATCTCATAAGGAATGTGTAGTTCTCAGTGTTCTTGAGAGCGAGGCAGGTACCTCTTGCTACTGCTCTGAGCGGGTCTTCCGCAACGTGGAACGGAATGTTGATCTTCTCTGTGAGTCTTGTTGCAAGACCTCTGAGGAGTGATCCGCCGCCTGCGAGGTGGATACCGCCCTCTACGATGTCCGAATAGAGCTCAGGAGGAGTCTGCTCGAGCACGTGGATGATTCCGCTTTCGATTCTTGCCACTGACTTGTCAAGGCAGTGTGCTATCTCCTGATGAGTGATGGTAGCGTGAACCGGATGAGCTGTCATAAGGTTCGGACCTGTCACGTTGTAAGGAGCCGGCTCTTCATCGAGGTTAGGGATTACTGCTCCGATAGCGATCTTGATCTTCTCGGCTGTGATCTGTCCCACTCTGATGTTGTGCTGCTGACGGAGGTACATCTGGATGTCGTTGGTGAATACGTCACCGGCCACCTTGATGGAATCCTGTACTACGATACCTCCGAGTGAAATCACTGCGATCTCAGTTGTACCACCTCCTATGTCCACAACCATATTTCCTTTCGGTGCCTCGACATCGAGACCGATACCGAGCGCAGATGCCATAGGCTCGTAAATCAGATAGACATCACGTCCTCCGGCGTGCTCTGTCGAGTCGCGGACCGCACGGATCTCCACCTCGGTACTTCCCGAAGGGATGCCTACCACGATCTTGAGGCTAGGTGTGAACAGTGATCTTTTCTTGCTGTTCACCTGCTTGATGAATCCGCGGATCATCATCTCCGCAGCGTTGAAGTCTGCGATGACTCCGTCCTTCAGAGGACGGACTGTCTTGATTCCAGGATTCTCCTTCTCCTGCATAAGCTTGGCCTTCTGGCCGAGTGCAAGGGCTTTTCCTGTGTTATTGTCGATCGCCACGATACTTGGCTCATCGAGTACGATCTGGTCGTTCTGGAAGATGACCGTGTTCGCTGTACCCAAGTCTATGGCGAGCTCCTGTGTTAAAAAATTCAATCCCATATTTTGTAGTTTTTTTGTCTGTTTATAAAATCGCGTAAAATTACAAAATATTATTCATTTTCCGTAGAAAAACTTCAACACATTCTTACTATTTTTGCATAGTCAATCGTGAGACTATGGAAAGAAAGAAATATGTAGTGATAATGGCTGCGGGAAGCGGCACAAGGATGGGCGCTCAAGTTCCGAAACAGTTTCTGGAGCTCGGTGGAAAAGCGGTGCTTCAGAGGACTATCGAAGTCTTTCAGAGAGCCTGTGAGGGCATATCTGTCATCACAGTCCTCCCGAAGGAGCATATGAACTATTGGAGGGACTACTGCCTCAGTCGCAACTTTACCTGCCCGCAGGTGCTTGTGGCAGGTGGAATCACCCGTTTCCATTCCGTGCGTAACGCTTTGGCGAAGGTGCCTGAGGGAGCCTTGGTAGCTGTTCACGACGGTGTCAGACCTCTTGTGACTGAGGAGCTTGTGAGGAAACTTTTTGAAACAGCTGAACGTGAACAGGCAGTGGTGCCGGTCATTCCGTGTGTGGACACGATGAAGGTGCTTGAGAGCAAGGACGGAGCCCTGAAGGCTATCCCGGGAGCCAAAGCTGACAGGTCGGTCCTGTTTGGCGCGCAGACGCCGCAGGTCTTTCATTCAGAGATCGTCAAGGGCGCATATATGATGGCGTACGACACGGCTTTCACCGACGATGCCTCGGTGGTGGAGAAATATGGGAAAGATATATGTTATATCGAAGGAGAAAGGTTCAACATCAAGATAACCACCCGGGATGATATGGTTCTGGCCAAGGCAATCGAGGCCTTGAGGAAATAAAAACAAAAGGCTTACAATCCGTAAGCCTTTTGTTTTTATAATAGATCTTTTTCCTTCTTGCTTTTCTTTACGCTGGCAGAGAAACTTGTGTTCTGGTACTCCTTCACCCAGACCTGTCTTTCAATTGCCTGGTCGAGTGAGATTTGAGTCTCTGTCTGCTGTACGTATGGAATCTTCTGGATGGTGTTCAGGAGAATCTGCATAAGGTGGTCGTGGTCAAAGCAGTAGAGCTTTATCAGGAGGGCGTGCTTTCCTGTTACGAAATGACACTCCACAATCTCTGAAATCTTCTTGAATGACTCGATTACTTCCGGATACTTGTTAGCTTCTGAAAGTGACACGCTTACAAAAGCGCATACATTCAGGCCCAAAGCCTGAGGCTTGACAAGCAGACGGGATCCGGTGATGACACCATTGGTCTCCAATCTCTTGACTCTCTGATGGATGGCAGCTCCTGACACTCCGCACTCACGGGCGATTTCAAGGAACGGCATTCTTGCATTCTTGACCAGGAATGACAGAATCTTCTGGTCGATTTGATCAATCTGATAGCTAGACATAGTGGCTTTGGTTATAATTTAAAACAAATTCCGACCGCTAATTTAATGACAAAATTGAAAATGTCAAAAAAATGGGTCGGAAATTTACACTTTTTAAATTTACTTACGCCTTTTCTTACGCCCTGTAGGTTCTGAGCTGGCTATGATCTCTTTGCACTTATCTTCTGTAAGCAAAGCGGCTTCGACATCCTTAGGAATCTTGTAATTGCTTCCTGCGTGTTTGATGTATGGGCCGTAGGCTCCGTTGATGACCTGTATGTCGCTGTCCTTGAATTCTGCAATCACACCTCCCGTATTTCTGTTGAGTGTGTCCTGAATCAGTTTGATGCAGGTGTCAAGATCCACTTTGAGAGGGTCTGTTCCTTTTGGAAGTGCGACATTCTTGGTTCCATACTTGAGGTACGGTCCGAAGCGTCCTTTGGTGCAGACAATGTCGATGCCTTCGTGCTGGCCGACTGTGCGCGGCAGTTCAAAGAGTTTCACTGCCTCTTCAAGGGTAATGCTCTCGATGAGCTGTCCAGGGGCCAGGCTCGCGTACTGCTTGTTGTCTCCGTCGCCTTTCTGAACGTAAGGTCCGTACTGGCCGAAACGTGCCACAAGCGGCTGGCCGTCATTAGGATCGACTCCGAGGTCACGGCTTACGTGGCTGTACTCCTTGTTGCTGATTGTCTCCTGCACCTTTTCGTGGAATGGAGAGTAGAAACCGCTGATCACGCTGTTCCATACCATCTCTCCCTCTGCCACCTTGTCAAAGTCCTCCTCGACATTGGCGGTGAACTGATAGTCAAGCACTGTAGGGAAGTTCTTCACGAGGAAGTCTGTCACGATCATTCCGATCTCCTGAGGAATCAGGCGGTTCTTTTCTGCTCCGACTGTCTCGCTCTTGGCAGACGAGGTGATCTTGCCGTTCTTCAGTGCAAGGTTTGTCACGCTGTGCTTTACGCCGGTCTTGTCTCCCTTTACGATATATCCGCGTCCCTTTGTGAGAGTTGTGATCGTAGGGGCATATGTCGAAGGACGGCCGATGCCGAGCTCTTCGAGCTTCTTGACGAGTGTTGGCTCCGAATAGCGTGACGGCGCGGAAGTGAACTTGCACTCAGCGGTGATTCCGTTCTCGAACATAGTGTCGCCGATGTGCATTTCAGGGAGGATTACTGTCTCGTCGTCCTGTGACGGCTCGTCAGTGCTCTCGATGTACAGTTTGAGGAAACCTTCGAAAAGTACTTCCGTAGCCTGTACGTTGAACTTTTCCTCTCCCTTGTCCGATGACACCTTGATGTCAGTCTTGAGTACACGTGCATCTGACATCTGTGATGCTACTGTTCTCTTCCAGATGAGTTCATAGAGTCTCTTCTCCTGCGGAGTACCTTCGATGGAGGTGTTCTCTATGTATGTAGGGCGGATGGCCTCGTGGGCTTCCTGGGCGCCTTTCGACCTTGTCCTGTACTGCCTTACCTTCGAATATTCCTCACCGAAGTTATTGATGATGAAATTCTTGGCTGTGTTGATGGCGAGTGATGAGAGGTTAGTCGAGTCGGTACGCATATATGTGATAAGTCCGTGCTCATAGAGCTTCTGGGCAATGCTCATTGTCTGACTTACCGAGAGCCTTAGCTTGCGCGCCGCTTCCTGCTGCAGGGTGGAAGTCGTGAAAGGAGCTGCAGGTGTCCTTGTACCCTCCTTCTTTTCGATGTCACAGATGCTGAAGTTGGCTCCGATGCATCTTTCGAGGAATTCCCTTGCTGACTCGATGTCCTTGAACCTTCTGTCCAGAGTCGCCTTTACAAGAGTCTTCTCGGGTGTGCCTTCCGGATGGAAAAGGGCGTCTACCTTATAATACTGTTCGTTTGTGAATGCGTTGATCTCCCTTTCCCTGTCTACGACAAGTCTCAGCGCCACCGACTGAACACGTCCGGCAGAAAGCTTCGGCTGGATCTTTCTCCACAGAACAGGTGAGAGTTCGAAACCTACGAGCCTGTCCAGGACTCGACGGGCCTGCTGGGCATTGACGAGGTTCATATCGATTTCGCGGGGGTTCTCGATTGCGTTGAGAATCGCATTCTTTGTGATTTCGTGGAACACGATACGCCTGGTGTTCTCCTTCTCAAGACCGAGGGTCTCGAAGAGGTGCCACGATATGGCTTCTCCTTCACGGTCCTCATCGGATGCGAGCCACACGGTAGATGCTTTCTGTGCCGCCTTCTTCAGGTCGGTAACTACCTTCTTCTTGTCAGCAGGTATGACATATTTAGGACTGAATCCTCCTTCTATATCTATACTGAGTTCGTTGTCAAGCAGATCTCTGATGTGTCCGAAGCTGGACTTTACCACATAATCGTCTCCCAGAAACTTCTGAATCGTTCCCGCTTTTGCCGGAGACTCCACTATCACAAGATTTTTTCTTTCTGTCATTCTCTGTTCCTCCTCCTTTTTCAAAAGAAAGTGCAAAGTAAGGTACAAAGTGGGCAATTTTCCAAATTTTGTTGCTATTTTTGTCAGTTTGTAGGAGGTCTGTGCAGACTGTCGCCTACGGCGACCCGCGCAGAAAATAAAATGACACAAAAAAGCGCAGAATAATGACAGAAGCGACAAGAAAGAAAATAGTGATGTGGTTCTGGATCCTTTTCACAACGCCGATAGTGCTTGTGATCGGACTCCTCGCATCAGTCTGGGCATTTGCCGACATCCCTTCATTCGAGGAACTGGAAAATCCTGACAGCAAGCTCGCCACCGAGGTCATATCCTCAGATGGAGAGATCCTGACGACCTTTCATATAGAGAACAGGTCCTTCGTTACTTATGAGGAACTGTCCGAGCATCTCGTGAATGCGGCCATTGCAACCGAGGACTCCCGTTTCTACAAGCATTCGGGAATCGATTTCGAGAGCCTTGCCCGAGTCCTTGTCAAGACACTTCTTGCGGGAGACTCAAGCCAGGGAGGTGGAAGTACCATCACCCAGCAGCTTGCCAAGACCCTTTATCCGCGTGAGACCGTGAACTCGAAGTTCAAGATGGTGTGGATAAAGCTGAAGGAATGGATCACAGCAGTGAAGCTTGAGCGCAACTACACCAAGGAGGAGATTATGAATATGTATATGAATCAGATCTTCTTCGGCAGCAACGCCTATGGAATCAAGGCTGCATCCCAGACCTTCTTCGGAAAGAATCCTGTGGACCTTACGGTGGAAGAGGCTGCGACCCTGGTGGGAATGGTGAACAAGCCTACAAGATACAACCCTGCGATCAATCCGGACAAGTCCCTCACAAGAAGGAACTTCGTCATCTCGCGAATGGAGCAGAACGGTTTCCTGACAAAGGAAGAGTGTGACTCGATCCAGCAGATCCCTATCACCCTGTCCTACCAGATTCAGGACCATAACGCCGGCATAGCTCCATATTTCAGGGATATGCTCCGTCGTACGATGAATGCCAAGGAGCCTAAACGTTCGTCATACAGCCAGTATGAGGACTATGTAGTGGACTCTCTCCAGTGGGCTGACGACCAGCTCTATGGTTGGCTGAACAAGAACACCAAGGCTGACGGTACCCCTTACAACCTCGACAAGGATGGCCTCAGGATCTACACGACCATCGATTCAAGGATGCAGAAATATGCAGAAGAGGCAGTTGCAGAGCATCTCGGAAAGGACCTTCAGAAAAGTTTCTGGAGAGACCTCAGATGGAAGAGGAACAAGCCGTTCTCTGACGATATCGATGTTCAGACAATTGACCAGCTGATGAAGCAGGCAAGACGATGGAGCGACCGCTACCGCATAATGAAGGCAAACGGCGCTTCTGAGTCGGAGATCCGCAAGAGCTTTGATGAGCCGGTGAAGATGAGGGTGTTCTCCTGGAACAAGAACGGCTACATCGACACTGTGATGACCCCGAACGACTCCATTAAATATTATAAGTCACATCTTCGCGCAGCGTTTATGGCTATGGAGCCGGAGACCGGTCACGTCAAGGCCTATGTCGGCGGACCGAACTACCGTTATTTCAAATATGACAACGTACGTCAGGGAAAGCGCCAGGTCGGATCGACCATCAAGCCTTTCCTCTATACCTTGGCTATGCAGGCTGGTATGAGCCCTTGCGACAAGGTGGTGAATGTGCCTCAGACCTTCATCGTGAACGAGGAGGAGACCTGGACACCTGCAAGTACCGACAAGGACGAGTGGATCGGTCAGACCGTCACTTTGAAGTGGGGCCTCACAAAGAGTTCAAACAACATCTCGGCCTACCTGATGAAGCAGTTCGGACCTTATGCTATGGTGGATATGATGAGGAAGATGGGTATCGGATGCTACCTTGATCCTGTGAACTCCCTTTGCGTGGGTGCGGCAGACATCGCGGTCTATGAGATGGTTTCAGCCTATAATTCCTTCCCTTCGCGCGGAGTCTATGTGTCTCCGATCTTCGTGACAAGGATCGAGGACAGTATGGGTAACGTCCTTGGCGAGTTCACAAATCACAAGCGTGAGGCTATAAGCGAGTACACAGCCTACCTTATGGCAAATCTGATGCAGGGAGTCGTAAACAGCGGTACCGGAGTCAGACTCAAGGCCAAATACGGACTGACAGGCGAGATCGCCGGCAAGACTGGTACAACCAATGACCAGTCGGACGGATGGTTCATCGGTTACACTCCGTCGCTTACAGCCGGAGTCTGGGTGGGAGCCGAGGACCGTCAGGTGCACTTCGAGTCCCTCTCTCTCGGTGGTGGATCGAATATGGCCCTTCCTATCTGGGGAATCTTTATGCAGAAGTGCCGCTCAGACAAGAGCCTGGGAATGGATCCGGAAGAGAAATTTATGGCCCCTCCGGGCATTACGCTTGACCTGAACTGCGACGGAAGTGACGCAGACGCAGCGGCAAAGGCAGCGGAAGAGGGTTACGTGGAAGAAGAAAGTCAGGATTATTTCTTTGATTAAATATGGAAATTAAAACTATAGCAGTAATATATGGAAGCGACTCCTCTGAATGGGAGGTGTCGTGCAGAAGCGGCGAGTTCACCGCTTCGAGAATGGACGGACATAAGTTCGATGTATATGAAATATTCGCCCGCTTCGGTGAGTGGCAACTCGTGGCCTACAGGAAGAAGAACTCGATGAGAGTGATCCTTCCGGAAAATGAGCGTCCTGTCATAGACAAGTCGGATTTTTCAGTGACAGTAGGTGGCGAGAAGGTCAAGTTTGACTATGCCTACATAATGCAGCACGGTACTCCGGGAGAGAACGGCCTTATGCAGGGCTACCTCGAGATGCTAGGTGTGCCTCACAGCGGCTGCAACGCATTTGTTTCAGCCATAACCTTCGACAAGTTCTCCTGCAAGAGCTACCTCAAGGATGTGGACTTTGTCAAATGTGCTGATGATGTCTTTATGCGCAAGGGCGAATCCCTTGAAGGAATGGCGCAGAAGGCAGTGGAGAAGCTCGGCCTTCCGATGTTCGTCAAACCGACCGACGGAGGAAGCAGCTTCGGTGTCACCAAGGTGAAGACAGTCGAGGATTTCGACAAGGCCGTGGAATATGCCTTCTCGGAAGGTAATATGCTTATAGCGGAGGCTGCAGTCGTAGGTCGTGAGCTGACCTGCGCCGTATATTATAATGGTAAGGAGAATGTCGCCCTTCCTGTAATCGAGATCATTACAGAAAATGAATTCTTCGACTATGAGGCGAAGTACAACGGTCACAGCAAGGAAATCTGCCCGGCTCAGATTCCTGATGCCCTTCGCGACCAGATTCAGGAGGTTTCGAAGAAGATATATGCCCACCTGGGCTGCAGCGGCCTTGTGCGTGTTGACTATATATCCGCAGAGGACGGCCTTTACTTCCTTGAGGTAAACACCATCCCTGGAATGACAGCCGCTTCCCTCGTACCTCAGATGGTGCGTGCTTCAGGAATGGATATGACAGACTTCCTGACAACGATCATTGAAAACTCATAGGTTTCGGATGAAACTGAAACAACTCATAGCAGAATCAGTAAAGACCGTTTCAAGATGCTACCCTGAAGAGGAGGCACGCGAAATGGTCTTTGCCTATCTTGAATATGCCTTCGGCACAAAGAAGTACACCCATATAATCGAGCCCGACTATGAGATCCCGGAAGGTGGAGTGGCTCAGGCCCGGCAGGCTTTTGACAGGATGGCTTCAGCCGAACCGCTTCAATATGTCACAGGCGAGGCTTATTTCTATGGACGCCGTTTCAACGTCACACCTGCGGTGCTCATCCCGCGTCCTGAAACAGAAATCCTCTGTCAGAGTGTGTTGAGCGAGTCCGGAGCGGGGAAAGGTTCGAAGATTCTGGATCTGTGTACAGGCTCCGGATGTATAGCCTGGACTTTGGCTCTCGAACTGCCTGGTGCGGAAGTGGCTGCTGTGGACATCTCCGAGGACGCCTTAGGTGTCGCTTCCGGACAGGATTTCTCAGAAGAAATAAGTCGCACAGAGTCGCATAAACCTCATTTTATAAAAGCTGATGTCTTGGCTGCACCTATGGCAGAGCTCGGCCAGTTTGATGTGCTGACAAGCAATCCTCCATATGTTATGGAGTCAGAAAAAGCCCTGATGCGACGTAATGTTCTGGAGCACGAGCCGGAACTTGCCTTGTTTGTTACAGATGAAGATCCTCTTATATTCTATCGCGCAGTTGCAAGCTGGGCAGTCGGACTTCTCAAGCCGGGCGGCTTCGGCATCGTGGAAATCAATGAGGCGTTGGGAGCAGAAACAGCAGAAGTATTTGCAGGTGCCGGGATGACAGATGTCAAGATAGTTGAGGACCTGGCCGGAAAAGAGCGCTTTGTCGCTTTCAGAAAGAAGAAAAATGACTGATGCTACCTAGAATTTTATTTCTGTTTTTGTAAAACGCAAATAAAATTTCAGATAAAAAGCGGCTTCTCAGGTGTTTGGGAGGCCGTTTTTTGGAAATAGCCGTATACTTTTTGAGTATACGGCTATTTCTCTTGAACTTTGCACCTGACATAAAATTAAAAACTTGTAAAATGATAGAAATATGAAATTCAAGATTATCATTCTCGCCTCAGTGGCGGTTATGTCAGTGGCAGGATCCTGTGAGATTCTTGACAACGATCCGGATAAGCATCTGAAGGATGAGGACCCCGTCTATGTCAGTCTTGATGAGGTGGCTTCAGTGTTGTCCAACATCCCGCTCGGGGTAGGACAGTTGAATGAAGTCTATGACGCAGTGTCTTCGTCCTCTGGCAATGGCTATGACGAAGAATACACGATGCGTGACCTCTTTACCAGTCCGGGAGCAGGAGTCGGAGATGTGCCGGTGAAGGGCGGCGTAACTTATGATAAGCCGCTGAAGGACCTGATAGCAGATTATTTACGAGCAAAGCCTCAGGTGAAGTCCGGGGACGCTGTAGATCCGGACCGGTTTATGAAAGCCCTCACCGACTCGGACATTCAGATCTACTGGCCCTACTCGGAAAATTGGGACGGCGCACAGATGCCTGTCATCACCTTTGATCCGGAAGACGGGGCAGAAGCAAACATAGGATACAGACTGGTTGCGGATGCTGAAGGAAGGCGCCGGGTTGAGGAAATAGTAGTCGATGAAGAACTTGCAGCCAGTCATCCTGTGTGGGTGATAAACAGAAACTCGGATGCCGGATACACAACATTGGAGATGTTGAGAAAGGAAGATCCGGAATGGGGAGACGGAGGAGGTAATGTAGTAGTCAGACCAAGGGCTCAAGGCCAGCCTACAAAAGGAAAGGTCTCCTACAGGTCCCTTATGCTCAAGGAATTCACGATGAAGAGAAACTATGATTCCTGGTTTGCAGGAGGATCGGAATTCTTCGTAAAGACTGGTGCAGTTGAAGACTTCTACGCCTCAACAGAAGCGGAAATGCGTCTGTATTCTCCTACTGTAACTGACTTTCTGGTGGTGGTCAAAAGAGATCAGGTGGGCCGTACGATCCCTTTCAATGCTATTCTGGTCTCAGAATGGACCGATCAGGTGGACCAGTGCGCCTTTATGATAACCGAGGATGACGGAGGTACGATCACGCAGTGGATATGCAGCGCTCTTGTGAGGGTGGAGTCAAGAAGCTACGGGATAGAAATCTCCATACCTTGCAATTCCCGTGATGACATAGTGTGGAGAGGTCAGCTTTCACGAAAGTGGTTGGAAGCCAACAGCAATATGACCGGACATTTCGGTGATGTCGATCTGGTGTTCGAGGTTATAGAGTATTGAGTACGGTCATCTCACAGTTGCGGCAGTCAAATTTCAATGCAAAGCGCTGACCGTTGTTGAGAAGGAATAAAGGACCGCTGTCCTTGACCTTGTGATGGACTGGGCAGATGCCCAATTCGTATCTGATACAGTACTTGCTGCGCATAAGTTCTGCATCTGTGTGGTGAGAAAGCTCGTAGGCCTGACTGACTGTTTCAGCTCCGGCTTCCTGATATAATTTAAGGGCCAGCCTGTTAGATACGTTAGCCTTGTATGGGACATCTTTCTGGAGAGCTGTTTTTTGAGTTTTTTTCAGTTCTCTCAGGAGGATGTCTTTTTTGCCGCAAGGCAGGGTGTCGAGCGCCTCTGCTATTTCCCTGCGGATACCGTTGAGAGATGAAGCACTCATAAAAGGAAGTCCGTCTTCAGCGCTGATGCTTCCTATGGAGAACTTGTAGCCGCCATAGGTTTTCTCCACCTGCGTGTGGATCATTGCGGTCATTCTCTCGATGTTGTTCGCTTCCTGATCTCCGGCTGCGAACTCCAGGTCTATACACCTGCCGTCTTCGCTTACAGTGTGGGTGAAGACCTTCCATATGCCCTCTTCTTTGCGGAAATCCAGGTCGGTGACTGCGCTTATTATGCGTGAACACGCCTGCTTTTCGAGCTCGCGCTCGAAGGCTGCATTTATATTCCTGAATATTCTTGCTCCGACAAACAGGGACTGTACCGGCTTGCTGCGGATTACCGCACCCTCGCATATATCTGCTCGGAAACCGGCTACGCTGCCGTCCTTGGCGACAAAAGAGAAACCGTCGCCGTTGTTCAGTTTTATATTTCTGTTCTGCAGCCTGAGGGTTACAGCTGCCTTGTCGCGGCTGATGGCCGTTACTGTTCCTATCTCTTCGCCCATTGACTTGGCGGCATCCATAGCTGCCCACCTGCCTCTTCGACCGTCGATGAAAAGTTCGGTGTATCCTCTGTTGAATGTCTTTGCCGTGTCAGGAGTGAAGCCACCGGAAACAGTTCCGAAAGATCCTCTCTCGTAGATGTGAGGACGCTTGCTGACGATGTTGTCCAATGCAATGGAGTAATCTCTCACGACATTCTTGACGTAGGATTCGTTCTTAAGTCTTCCCTCTATCTTGAAGGAAGTGATGCCGGCGTCAGCCAATTCCTCGATCCTTTCCTTGAGGTTGTAGTCCTTGAGTGAAAGCAGAGCCTTGTCTTTGACAATCACCTTTCCGTTTCCGTCCACCAGGTCATAGCGCGAACGGCAGGCCTGTATGCAGGCCCCTCTGTTGGCGCTTCTGCCGGCTATCTTCTCCGAAAGATAGCACTGGCCGCTGTAGCATACGCAGAGGGCTCCGTGCACAAAGAATTCAAGCTCGCAGCTCACGGCATTACGTATTGCACGAATCTGATCGAGGGACAGTTCGCGTTCAAGAATGAGTCTTGAGAATCCCAGACTCTCCAGGAATACAGCCTGCTCCGGAGTGCGTATGGCGCATTGGGTAGAGGCGTGAAGCGGGATACGGAACTTTTCAAAACGTCCGCCGAATCCATCTCTTGCCATTTCGACGATGCCCATATCCTGGATTATCAGTGCATCGGCTCCCGCCTCCTGCACTGCAAGCATCTGGCTGTAGGCATCTTCGAGTTCGTCGTCATAGATGATGGTGTTTAGTGCGACGAAGATCTTTGCTCCGAATCTGTGGGCATATTCACACAGCCTTCTTATCTCTTCGATGTCATTTCCGGCTGCCTGTCTTGCTCCGAACCGCGGTCCGGCTATATACACAGCATCGGCACCGCAGTCGATTGCTGCGATGCCGATCTGTGTGTCTCTTGCCGGAGCAAGCAGTTCAAGCTGTCTCATAGAATGGATTAGAGAGTCTTCAACTGCTCCTGTGCTGAAGCACCGTACTGAGGGTCACCTACTACCTTCTCGTAGTACTCCTTAGCCTTAGCCTTGTCACCAGCCTGCTGGTAGAGAGCTCCGATAGTGAAGTTTACGCCGCCCTTGTCCTTAGCCTTTGGAGTGAGCTCGAGGTACTTCTCGTAAGCTGCGATACACTCAGCGTTCTTGCCGAGCTGCTGGTATGCGCTTGCTGTAAGCTTGTAAGCGTTGCCGTTCTCGAGAGCCTCGTTTGACTTAGTTGCGAAGTCGATAACTTCCTGATACTTCTTTGCCTTGCTTGAAGCCTGAGCCTTCTGGAGGTAAACCTGTGAGATGAGCTTGTTTGCGTTGTCCTCCTGACCGTTAGCCTTTGCAGTTTCAAGAGCTGCAAGTGACTCGTCATACTTCTTTGCTCTCATATATGCCTGACCGAGCTGGAGCGCTGCATTTGCGTTGTCTGGCTCGATGGCAAGAACCTCTGTGAAGCAAGTCATTGCAGTTGCATAGTCCTTTGCCTTGAGGGCAGCCTGTCCCTCAGTGTTGAGCTTAAGGAGGTTAGCCTGGCCGATGAGCTCTGCAGCGTCAGCTGCGATCTCAGCCTCGCCGTATCCCTCAGCGATCTCTTTTGTCTTCTCGAAAGCCGCTACTGCGCCAGCGAAATCCTTAGCGTTGTAAAGTTCCTTAGCCATAGCGAGGTTAGTAGAGCAGATAGCCTTCTTGCAGTTAGCAACGAGGTCAGCACCCTCCTCTCCGAGAGCCTCACCCATTGTGAGAGCTGACTGGAAGTACTCCAATGCTGCGCCGTTATTTCCCATCTGGAGCTCCATAGCACCATTGTTGTAAGACTCTGTTGCCTGATTGATGTCCTGTGCAGACAGTGCACCAGCTGTCATAACGACTGCTGCAATAAAGAGGAAAATTTTCTTCATAATAGTTGTTATCAATTTGTTAATATTAGTATATTTTCGCACGAACTGCAAAAATAGGAATTTTTGTTTTAATTTTGCAACTCAGAAAAGGATTTATGATGAAAGAGATGCTTATCCGTTCAGTCGCAGTATTGTCAGCGCTATTGTTATCAATTACTATGCCAGCCCAGGACATCCCTTCGCTGCCTTCTGACAAGGCGGTGACAAGCGGAGTGCTTCCAAATGGAATGGCATATTACCTTGTTTCCAATAAGGCGAGCCTTGGTAGGGCGGATTTTGCTCTTGTTCAGAAGACCGGCACAGACAATCGTGTCGACACCTCTGCATTGGATCCCCTGCACGTTGCCAAGTCGGCACTGACTTCTTTGCAGCGTATAAATGGCACATCTCCTCAGACATTCGCAATCCGTCAGGGTGCAATGCCGTCAAAAGACGGTTTCGTGACCGTCGGTCCGGATGCGACAATCTTCCGCTTCGACGGCATCCAGGTGGGACGCGGACAAGAAGTGGTGGACTCAACCCTCCTTCTTCTGATGGACATTACCGACAGGATCACATCTTCAACAGACAGCAGCGGCCTTCGCAAATGGTACTCGCCGTCGGATCAGGCGGTTGTTATCTCGGGAGATATTGACATTCAGTCCGTTGCGGGCAAGCTCAGGATGCTTTCATATATGACTTCCAGCTATCCTTCTGCAGAGAGAAGACAGTACACCTGGAGTGACAGGAAGGTTGAGTATGAGGTGAACGAAGGCACTGAAGGCCTTGCTCAGATCTCTGCGACCTGGTTCTCCCAGAGGACTCCGGCTCACCTTATGCCGACCATTCATCCGGCAATTTTCGAGATGTATGTCGAGTCGATCGGAGAAATTGTTGCTGACAGACTCTCGCAGAGAATGCGTGACCAAGGAATGCCTGTTGCCGACATAACTTACGAATATGTTAAATCAGCCCAGACTTGCGGAGATGAGAGCTTCACTGTCTCTTTCGCAACGGAAAGCCACTGTGGTGAGGCTGCCCTCTCGCTGTTTGCCGGCATTATGTCCGCTCTTGAGTCGGGTTTGGCATCAGTAGCGGAGTATCGCCATTCGAAGGTAGAGTTCATTGGTGCCTTGATTGCAGAATGCCGTCCTGGAACAACTTCCAACGAGGAATATATAGACCGATGCATCTCATCTTTCCTGTACAACGCATCTCTTGCTTCTCCGCAGGAAGAGCTTGGTTTTCACACGTCAAGACATATGCCGGATTCTACTGGGCGCGAACTGTTGAATGATTTCGCCTCTGCGCTTCTGGGTGCGGACAAGAACCTGTCTGTCAGCTGCTCTGGTTTCGACTGTGATGCTGAAAGCGTATTTGCTGCAGGATGGAGCAGACCGGACACGGTGCATTATGTAAGGACTGAGGCTTCAGATATGCCGGTAATACCTGTTGAAAAGCCGAAAATCAAGGTCAAGTCTGTGAAGCCGGACCATCTCTCTGGAGGATCCATCATCACTTTCTACAATGATGTGAAGGTCGTTTACAAAAAAATGAATCTGGGAGACAGACTGTACTACACCCTGGCCTTGAACGGCGGTTATATGTCTGTTCCGGACTTGCAGCCGGGAGAGGGTGCATATATGTCTGACTTCCCTATGATGTGCCGTATAGCTGGAGCGGATGCTCCGGATTTCCTTGACTCACTGAAGGAGAAAGGTATGACGATGGACTTCAATGTGAGTATGTCGAACACGGTGATCAGCGGCTGCCTTCAGGATGATGACATACATCTTCTGATGGAGTCTCTTCTCGCTTTTCTTACCAAGAGGGAGGCGGATCCTGAAAAACTGGAATATTACAGGTCTTGTGAGGAACTTGCACTGAAGACCCCGGATGGTCTGAGATCTTCCAAAATGGCAGTCATCGACAACATTATGTGTCCGAACTATGTCTATTCTTCACACAAGATGTCCGGCAGGATTTCGGATGAATTTATCACAAAGGCTGATGCGCTTTTCAGTAACATCTCAGGTAAACTCAATGACGGAGTGCTTGTGATAGTAGGAGACCTTGACATCGAGGAACTCAAGAAGGTCTTGCTTCCGTATGTGGCCTGTATGGGTACAAAGAGTGTCGTAAACAAAAGGACGGATGTGCGCTATCAGCCGATTTCAAGCCTTGCAACTCACACGGTGACAGGAACATCCAATTCGATTGAAGTGGCTATGTCCACAAGAATGCCGGTCACTGTGGAAAACTATATGGCTTCTTCCATCGCTGCAAAGGTGCTGTCTTATAATGTGGTGAAGGCCTTTCGTGAAATGGGTGTGCACACTTCGGTGACTCACAGCTGCAGCATCTATCCGGAGGAGAGATTCCACGTGCTGGTCTCGGTTGCGGAGGCATCGGGCGATGGCTTCGCCTACGGTATGAAGCAGGAAAGCCATCTTAAATTGCTTTTCGATGTCCGTGAGGCAGTATCAGACCTGAAAAACCTGGAAGTGACAGATGACCTTCTGAAGATATACAAGGCTTCATTGAAGAATGAGATAGCAACCCGTATGAATGATCCTCTCTACTGGACAAATGCAATTGCGGTAAGGTATCTTGACGGAAAGGATTGGACTACTAATTACCAGTCCAAGATAGATGCAGTGACAGCATCACAGGTCAAGGCAATACTCGCATCCCTCGATGAAGGCTGCAAAGTAGAATATGTAACAAGAAAATAAGGTATATACCTATGTATCACGGAACAATAATTCAGATTGATGACTGCCTCGTTTCAGAGGAGATTCTTACAGAATATTTCGCCTGCGACTATGAAAAGTGCAAGGGTTGCTGCTGCGTGATTGGCGATAGCGGCGCACCGCTCGAGGAGTGCGAGGCGGAAGCGATAGAGAAGAACTACCATATATTTTCACCGATAATGCAGGACGCCGGACGCGCTGCCGTGGAGAAGAAAGGTTTCTTCGAAATAGATATGGACGGAGATATGGTGACGCCCCTGGTGCCTGGAAGTGAGGAGTGTGTCTACACCCTCTTCGATGAGGAAGGCAACTGCTTCTGCTCAATGGAAAGATGCTGGTTCCAGGGAAAGGGCGACTTCCGTAAACCTATCTCCTGCTGGCTCTATCCGATAAGGATCACACCTCTGAGCAACGGCACACGTGCCTTGAACCTGCACCGCTGGCACATCTGCCAGGATGCTTTTGCAAAGGGCAAAAAAGAAAAGGTCCGCGTCTATCAGTTTTTACGCGAACCTATCGAAAGGTATTTCGGTGAAGATTTCTATCAGGCTCTTGACGAAGCTGCCAAGATGCTTAATCACGATTAAGAGTGTGCTCCAGCCCGCTTGCGGCGAGGAGCACATCTTTTCTCAAGCCTTCCATCCTGAATCCCGTGTCAGTCTTGCTTAAGGTGATGCGGTCCTCGTACATTCTTGACAGTCTTTCAGCAGTTGACCTTCTGATGAAGGTGAGAGTGTCAGTATTTTCGGACTCCAGCTGATAACGCCTGTTCTTGAAATAGTCTTTGGCTATGCCAGTAACCTCACTCCAGTCTCTGTCCACCGCAACATCTCGTACAACAAAGCCGAGCTTGGGGTAGGCTGCTGCAACAACAGCGAAGAACAATCCCATCTTCCACAGGGCATTGTAGCCACCCTCGAAGATGTCATTGATGTCGCCGTTTACGGCGCCGATAAATATAAGGACAAAGACAATGGCGGTTGTGAGGAAGGCGAAATAAAAGAAGTACTTGACGGATCTGATTAGGTATTTCATATTAGTCTGATATTTGCAGTTAATGTGTCGTTTGCGCAAAGGCGCAAGGCAAATATACTAAAAATCCGATATTTTCTTATCTTTGCGCCCGAATAGGATAAACCCAACTCTAAAGAAACAAATGAATATGGAGCAGAATTTGAAAAAGATAATGATCGCACTCATCGTGGTGGTAGTTGCGCTTGCAGGAGTGCTTGCTTATGTGTGGTACCAGAAATCATCTCTGGTAAAGGAACTTACAATCGAGAAGGACGAACTCACCGAGCAGATGGTTGCGCTTCAGAATGACTATGCGACACTTTCGTCGGATTATGATGAAATCAATCTCCAGCTAGATTCTTCACGCCTTGAGGTGCAGCTTCTCATCGAGAAACTTGCCAAGACAGAGGCTACAAACAGAAGCAAGATCCGTCAGTACGAGAAGGAATTGGGAACCCTCAGAAGCATTATGAGGAACTACATTGTCCAGATCGACTCACTTAATACGCTTAACAAGAAGCTTACAGCAGATGCTGCAGCAGCGCGTCGCGAGGCTGAGGAAAGCAGAAAGAGACAGGCCGAGCTGACCAAGACGGTAGAGAACCTCACAGGTCAGGTCGCTGCAGGTTCTGTAATTAAGGCACGCGGCATCAGCATAGACGCCTACAACTCGTCAGACAAAATCACAGACCGAAGCAGCAGGGTAGTGAGACTCCTTACAACCCTCAGCCTTGTCGAGAACGATCTTGCTCCAAGAGGACCGTTCAGAGTCTACATCAGAGTGAAGGACCCAGATGGAATTCTTCTTACAAATGACACTCAGAGAACCTTTGAGGTGAATGGAGAGCCTATGATCTGCTCTGCATCCCGTGAGGTAGACTATCAGGGAAATGAAGTAGAAATGAGTATCTATCTCAACGACATCCCAGCATATGTGAAGGGTATCTACACTGTTGAGGTCTATTCGGTACAGGGACTTCTCGGATCAGCCGAGCTGATGCTCAGATAGTCGTGATATACATTCACACACCTTTCTGCAGAAGTTTCTGCACCTATTGCGACTTCTATTCGGAAGTCGCTCCGAGGTGTCTTGATGCGTCGGCATATTCATCTGCCCTGGCAGCTGAAATCAAGAGGCGTTCTGCGGAAATAGATGATAAGATCAACACTTTATATATAGGAGGTGGCACCCCGTCGGTGCTGCCCCTTGTCTTTTTCAGGGACATCCTCCGCGTGCTTGACGAGTGCGGAAAAGGCGGCCCGTTCAGAGAATTCACAATTGAGGTGAATCCTGATGACATAGTCGAGAAGGGAGAGGCCTATGTGGAGGGCCTTCTTGAGATGGGAGTAAACCGTGTCAGTATGGGAGTCCAATCTTTCGATGATTCCATATTGAAATGGATGAACCGCCGTCACGACGCAGCTGCAGCTCGCAAGGCGTATACAATCCTTGAGAATGCGGGTGTGGAGAACATCAGCATTGACCTTATATTCGGCCTTCCTCAGGTGTCAGACCAGAAATGGACTGACACATTGAAGGCGGCTCTTGATATATCTCCTCGCGGCCTTCTTCCCCGCCATATATCTTCGTATCAGCTTTCGGTCGAGCCTGGCAGTGCGCTCGCGCGTATGGAAAGGGAGGGAAAGTGGAGCGAAGCTGCCGATGACCTGTGCGAGAGGCAGTATGGAATGTTGTGCAGTGCATTGAAAGAGGCAGGCTATCACCACTATGAGATCTCGAATTTCGCTCTGCCTGGCTATGAGGCGGTGCATAACAGCGCCTACTGGAACCATTCGCCCTATGTGGGTCTCGGACCCGGGGCTCACAGCTTCAGCATTGATGACGGCAGATATATAAGGAAGTGGAATGAGCCTGATCTGAAGGCTTACATCAAGGAACTGGATTCGGTACTTGGCTTGGAAATCCTTGATCAGGAGCAGATTGCAATGGAAAAGATAATGTTGGGACTTCGTACCTCAGCAGGAGTGGGTGAATCCTATCTTCTGGAGAATGGGGCTCCCGGTGCAGTGCGTGAGGCAATAAAGAACGGCCTCCTGGTGCGCCTGCCCGACGGACATCTGCGCATACCGGAAGACCGTTTCTTTATCTCAGATTCTATAATATCTGAAATAGTCTGATTACTCAGCCTTAGGAAGAACAAGGAGAAGGATAAGGTATGCCCACACTCCGAGTGAACCCATAAGAGCGAGAACAAGCCAGATGATGCGGACGAGTGTAACGTCCAGACCGAAATAGTTTGCCACTCCTGCGCAGACACCAGCAAGCTTCTTGTTCTTGATGTCTCTAACTAATTTTTTTGTGCTCATATTGATAAAGTTATAGTTGATAAGTCTAAATCCTCGCAAAGATAAACAAAAAAAGGTAAATTTGTCCTATTGAGATAATCCCTATGTATATGAAAGAGAAATATATCGAAAGAATAGCCGCCCTGCGCAGACTGATGGAAGAAAAGGGTTGGGATGCTGTCGTGCTTACCGGTTCTGATCCGCATTCGAGCGAGTATCCGGCTCCAAGATGGAAGCAGGTCGAATGGCTTACCGGTTTTACAGGTGAGGCCGGAGATGTCGTGGTGACTGCAGATCACGCAGGATTATGGACAGATTCCCGTTATTTCATCCAGGCTTTGGACCAGCTGGAAGGAACCGGTGTAGAACTTCATAAGACAAGAGTTCCCGGAGCAGTCGGTATTCCGGAATGGCTTTCTTTAAATGCAAAAGTGGTTGCTGTGGACGGCCTGTGCCAGAGCGTCAGCGCAGTTGAGGACATAGAAACAGCCCTTGGTGAGGGTGGCGCAGTCGTGGACGTGCCGGATCTGCTTCAGGGATTATGGGAGGACAGGCCTCAGATTCCTGTTACCCCCGTGATGACTCTTGATGTAGAGTGCTTTGGCGGCATCCAGCGCATCGACAAGATCTCGTGGCTGAGAAAGTGGATGCTTCTTCAGGGCTATGACAAGGTCCTTCTTTCATCATTGGACGAGATTGCGTGGCTCCTGAATGTAAGAGGTTCAGACATAGAGTACAATCCTCTGGTCATTTCCTACCTCCTTGTGTCTCAGGACTATGTCAAATGGTTTGTAAGAAAGGGTTCAAGCCAGCCGGAGGACCCGGACACCGTGGACAGCTTCGCGGAATTGAATATGGACCGTGTGGATGTCGAGGACTACGACGCAGTCTTCTTCGCCCTCTCAGACTTCGGTGAGGACGGGGAGTCGGGAAATATATTCATAGATCCGTCGACTTTGAACCATCATATATATAGGTATATATGCGATTGCTTCGCGCCTGAGTGTATAACCTGCGGCACATCGCCTGTAATACTTGAAAAGTCGGTAAAGACAGCTTCTGAGATCGAGAACCTTCGTCAGACCTACATTGACGACGGTCTTGCTGTCGAGCAATTCCTTTACTGGCTCGAACACGAAGTCGCTTCCGGAAGGGAAGTGGACGAATGGGAGGCCTCTGAGAAGCTCACATCCTTCAGGGCAGCGATCCCGGGATACAGAGGAAACAGTTTCGAAAATATATCGGCGTACGGCCCTGCGGCCGCCCTGCCGCACTACTCGACCCCTTCAGAGGGCTCGTCGGTAATACGCCCGCACGGACTCTATCTTGTGGATTCGGGCGGACAGTACCTCACAGGAACTACTGACATAACCAGAACAGTGCCTATGGGTGAGTGCACTGATCTGGAAAAGGAGGACTACACTCTGGTGCTCAAGGGAATGATAGACCTGTCTATGGCAGTCTTTCCGCGCGGAACAGCCGGCTGCCAGATAGATGCCCTGGCCAGAATGCCTCTGTGGAAGGCAAAGCGCAACTTCGGCCACGGCACCGGCCACGGCATCGGCTACTACCTCTGCGTCCACGAAGGCCCTCAGTCCATCCGTTATCAGTACAATCCACAGCCCCTCCTTCCTGGAATGGTGACTTCAAACGAACCGGGACTCTACAGAGAGGGAATGCACGGCATAAGGCACGAGAACATCGTCCTCTGCAAGGAGGCCGGAACCAGCGAGTTCGGCGACTGGCTCGAATTTGAGACACTGACCTGCTGCCACTTCGACACCTCTGCAGTCCTGCCGGAAATCCTCGGCCCTGAAGCCCTGGCCTGGCTGAACGCCTACAACGAGAGAGTCTACCGCACCCTCTCCCCACATCTCCCGCCGGAAACAGCAGCCTGGCTCCGCGCCAAGACAATGCCGCTTTAGAACATAAAAAGAGACCGACAGATGCAGCCGGTCTCTTTTGTATTTGTAATGATTCTTTAATTAAAGTACGCTTCCTGGGATAACGCCGTTAGCTACGAGGTAGCCTACAACAGCTGTTACTGAAAGGCATACGAAGAAGAGAGTTGCGAGGATGTTACCGATGCACATAAGTCTCTTCTCCCAGATCTTGTTGCTCCAACCGATTGACTGGAATGCGCTCCAGAAACCGTGAGTGAGGTGGAACCAAAGTGCAGCAAACCAAACGATGTAGATGATTACCATCCAGAGCTTGCCGAATGTGATCTCCATAAGCGCGTACACTGACTCTGGTGCTACGTGCTCGCCCTTGAACCACTCAACGTACTGCATCTCAGCCCAGAAGTGTGACATATGGAATGCTACGAAACCGAGAACGATAACGCCGAGAACAAGCATATTCTTTGATGCCCAAGACTCAGCCTTGCCCTTGTGTGCTACTGCATAACGCTGAGGACCGCGTGCCTTGTAGTTTCCGTAAGTAAGGATACCAGCGTAGATGATGTGTACGAAGAATCCGAGTGCAAGGATAGGAACCATAATGTCAATGACAGGAGTTGCCATAAACCAGCATCCGCCGGCATACCATCCCTCACCTGCAGGTGCTCCCCAAGTGCCCTTGAATGCGTCAATCACTGCAAAGAAGTTGATTGTAGTGTGAAGAAGAAGGAAAAGAATGAGGAAAAGGCCGCTTATACTCATAATAAGCTTCTTGGTAATTGAAGAAAGTGCCATAATAGTTTATAATCTTTTGTAGTTAATATTCAGTCAGAATATGCTCTTCTATTATGCAAAGATATATTCTTTCTTGGAAGTTTCATAATAATTCGATATTTTTGTTTGCTTGAAATTTTGAAAATAACACGAATATGGGAGCATATAAGAGAGTTTTGCTTAAGTTGAGCGGCGAGAGCCTCGGAGGCCCTGCAGGAAAGGGTATAGATGAGAACTGGCTTGCCGCATACGCGGAAGAAATCGCTGAAGCGGTCAAGAACGGCCTTCAGGTGGCTATCGTCATCGGAGGCGGCAACATCTTCAGAGGCCTTCAGGGAGTAGGAAAGGGATTTGACAGGGTAAACGGCGACAAGATGGGAATGCTTGCAACCGTGATCAACTCTCTCGGTCTTGCAATGGCTATCCGCTCTGCAGGTGTGGAGGCTGAGGTGTTCACGGCGACTCCTATGATGCCGGTGGCACGTTATTATATGAGGGATGACGCAGTGGCAGTTATGGAGAAAGGCGGCGTAGCCCTTATCGCCGGAGGTACAGGTAACCCTTACTTCACTACAGATTCAGGAGCAGCTCTCCGCTCGCTTGAGATCGGTGCGGACGCCCTTCTTAAAGGTACAAGAGTGGACGGTGTCTACACAGCCGATCCGGAGAAGGACCCTACAGCGGTCAAGTACGAGGAGCTCACATTCGACAAGGCTATCGAGGACAGGCTCAAGGTGATGGACCAGACAGCATTCGCCCTCTGCCGTGAAGGCAATATGCCTATCATCGTATTCGATATGAATCAGAAAGGTAACCTTACAAAGCTCGTCAAAGGCGAGAAAGTGGGTACCTTGGTACACGTATAATATTATAAAATCCACAATACTATGATTACAAAAGCTAAAGAAATTCTGGCAGCTGCCAAGGACAAGATGGGGCACGCTGTAACTCACCTTGAAGAGGAACTCAAGACATATCGCGCAGGAAAGGCAAACCCACTTGTATTCAACAATGTGATGGTAGACTACTACGGAAGCCCTACTCCGGTTCCACAGGTGGCATCTGTGACAACTCCTGATGCAAAGACCCTTATGATCCAGCCTTGGGAGAAGAAGATGATTCCGCTCATCGAGAAGGCTATCCTCGATGCAAACATCGGCCTTACTCCATCTAACAACGGCGAGTCTATCCGCTGCACAGTTCCACCTCTTACTGAGGACCGTCGTAAGGAGCTCATCAAGAAGGCAAAGGGCGCAGGTGAGACTGCAAAGGTGAGCGTACGTAACGCACGTCGTGACGCTATCGAGCTTCTTAAGAAGGCAAACAAGGACGGAATGCCTGAGGACCTCCAGAAGGAGTACGAGCAGCTCGTTCAGAAAGAGACAGACGCATTCTCAAAGAAGGTTGAGGAAGTTGTGGCTGCGAAGGAAAAAGAGATGATGACTGTTTAATTTTAAGACATTTTTCTATATATTTGTAACCGTTATGGGAACTTATCGATTTAGCAGCTTCGGTTTTTATAGCTTCTATTTCCAGAAAAGGGGATAGGCCGGATGCTGCGTGTCGAATAATATAGAATTTGATTTATGCTGTCCGGTGTAAGCCGGACAGTTTTATTATATAAGTAAATATATGAAGAAGGTAGCGATTCAGGGAGTGAAAGGTTGCTTCCACGAGCAGGCGGCTCGTCTGTTCTATGAGCAGAGCGAGGGTGTGGTTCCGGATATATGCGAGTGCTCTACGTTTGACAGTCTGTACAGCAGTGTCGAGGCTGGTGATGCGGATGCTGCGGTTATGGCGATAGAGAACACTGTGTCCGGAGGATTGCTTCCGAACTTCGAACTCCTCAGAAAGTACGACCGCAAGATCAAGGGAGAGGTGTTCCTGCGTATTCAGCAGAACCTTATGGCCCTTCCCGGTCAGACAATCGAGGACATAAAGGAAGTCCGCACGCATTATATGGCGATCAACCAGACCCGAGAGTTCTTCAAGAACTATCCGTGGATAAGGCTGGTGGAGTCGGAAGACACCGCAAAGAGTGCTGCGGAAGTGGCGGCGGAAGGCCTTATGGGCGTCGGAGCTGTGGCGTCGACGCTGGCCGCAGAGCTCTATGGGCTGGAAATATTGGCCGAAAGTATAGAGACCTACAAGCAGAACTTTACAAGGTTCCTCGTTCTTGATGATTCCATCCAGGTGGACAAGTCCAAGGTGAACAAGTCTTCGATGTGCTTTACTCTTTCACACACTCCGGGATCGCTGGCTCACGTGCTGACCATCCTGTCGTTCTACGGTATGAACCTTACCAGGATCCAGTCCCTCCCGATTCCTGGGCAGGAGTGGCAGTACTTCTTCTATGTGGACATAAAGTTCCAGGACTACCTGCGTTATGAGCAGGCTCTGGCGGCAGTGCGTCCGTTGATGGAGGACCTCAACATCCTCGGTGAATATGTAGCATCTATATAAGGAATATATGATAAGACCGGCAAAAAGGACAGAAAGTGTCCAGGAGTATTACTTCTCAAGGAAACTTAAGGAGATAGCACAGATGAACGCCTCTCGCGCAGAGGCGGGGGAAGACCTTGTGATCAACCTTGGAATCGGCTCGCCTGACGGTATGCCTCCAATGGATGCTGTCGAGGCTTTATGCGGTAGCGCTGTGGAAGCTGGCAATCACGCCTATCAGAGTTATGTGGGTCTTCCCGAGTTGAGGAAGGCGTTTGCTGACTGGTATGCCCGCTGGTATGGTGTTACTCTTGATCCGGCAAAGCAGATCCAACCGCTGGTCGGCTCAAAGGAGGCTATCCTACTTATATCCCTGACTTATCTTGACAAGGGCGACAAGGTGCTCGTGCCTGATCCGGGCTATCCTACTTATTCTTCGGCTTCCAAACTTGTTGAGGCTGAAATCATACCGTATGATCTGAAAGAGGAAAACGGATGGTGGCCTGACTTTGACGCCTTGGAGAAGATGGATCTTAGCGGAGTCAAGATTATGTGGACAAACTATCCGAATATGCCTACAGGTGCTCCAGCGTCGGAGGAACTCTACGCAAGGCTGGTCAAGTTCGGAAAGGACCACGACATACTGATATGCAATGACAATCCCTACAGCTTCATCCTGAATGACAGGCCGCTTTCAATCCTGGCTCAGCCGGGTGCGATGGACTGCTGCCTCGAACTGAATTCCCTCAGCAAGGCACATAATATGGCCGGATGGAGAATTGGAATGGTGGCTGCCCAGGCCGAGGTCATCTCGCAGATTCTGAAGGTGAAGAGCCAGATGGATTCGGGAATGTTCAAGCCTTTGCAGCTTGCTGCTGTCCAGGCTCTGAAACAGGGGCCGGAATGGTTCAGGGAACTGAATGAGGAATACCGCAGAAGGCGTGTGCTGGCAGGTGAGATTTTCGACCTGATCGGTGCCGCTTACCAGAAGGACAGCACAGGAATGTTCCTGTGGGGCAAGGTGTCGGAAGGAACTGGAGAACAGGTTTCGGACAGGCTCCTCTATGAGGCGGGAGTGTTCATCACTCCGGGCTTCATATTCGGAAAGAACGGCAGTCAATATATACGCATATCCCTGTGTGCCAAGCCGGAAATATTAAAGGCTGCAGCCGAACGAATATCAGCAGTGCTTTACGCAACCGCCTGATATTCAGCAGCATATCCAAAATGCCTGCTGTCAGAATACAGCAGGCATATAAGCTAAAGGGTTGATGGATAGGGTTTTATGAGAATCGAGAGTATGAAGACAATAGGAATAATAGGATTGGGTCTGATCGGAGGATCGATGGCGGTCGATCTAAGGCGCAGGGGCTTTGCCGGCGAGATAATCGGAGTCGAGGCGGAGCCGGTGAACGCTGCGGCCGCTTTGAAGATGGGCCTGGTGGACCGTATCGTGGATCTGAAGGAATGTGTTCAAGAGAGTGATGTGGTCATAGTGGCTGTGCCTGTAGGGGCGGCAACAGGTCTCCTTCCACAGGTACTGGACTGGTTTTCAGTTTTTGCACAAAGGGATGGAGACTGTAAGAAGGTGGTGATGGATGTGTGTTCTACCAAAGAGCAGCTTGCATCCTGTGTAAATGGACACCCGTTCAGAAACAGATACGTGTCTACGCACCCTATGGCAGGAACCGAGTACAGCGGCCCGTGGGCAGCGATGGCCGGGCTTTTTGACGGCCACGCCTGCATCATATGCGCGGCGGAGGACTCAGCTCCGGACGCAGTAAGGATGGCGGAAGATATATATGACACATTGAATATGAGGGTAATATATATGGAGCCCTCAGCTCACGACGTCCACGCCGCATATGTGTCTCACATATCACATATCACCTCCTTTGCCCTTGCCCTGACGGTTCTTGAAAAGGAAAAGGACGAAAAGCACATCTTTGACCTTGCGTCAGGAGGCTTCTCGTCTACAGTGCGTCTGGCCAAGAGCAGCCCGGATATGTGGACGCCGATACTGTCACAGAACAAGGACAATGTCCTTCACGTGATGGACACATATATAGAAAAAATGCAGGCTTTCAGACAGGCAATCGCAGAAGGTAATGAAGCGCAGGTGCGTGACCTGATCGAAGAGGCCAACAGGATAAGAAGAATAATAAGATAACATAAAGATATGGCAGTCAATAGTTTTGAAATCATCCCTATGAATGAGTGGGGATTGTTTACCGACCCGAAACCGAGTGTAGTGGCCGGACCGTGCAGTGCGGAATCAGAAGAGCAGGTTCTCGAAACAGCGAAGCATCTGAAAGAGACAGGCATCAATGTATATCGAGCAGGTATATGGAAACCGAGGACGCACCCCGGTTCGTTTGAAGGCGTCGGAGCGGAAGGCCTGGCGTGGATGCAGCGTGCCAAGAAGGAATACGGATTGAAGATAGCCACCGAAGTGGCAAGCCAGAAGCACGTTGCCGAGTGTCTGAAACACGGTGTGGACCTCGTATGGCTTGGAGCCAGGACAACTGTAAACCCATTCCTTGTCCAGGAGATTGCGGATGCATTGAAGGGTACTGACATCCCTGTGCTTGTGAAGAATCCGATAAATCCGGATCTTGACCTGTGGATAGGAGCCTTGGAGCGTCTCAGCAGAGCAGGTATCAAGAAGCTGGGTGTTATCCATAGAGGATTCTCGACTTTTGATAAGATCAAGTACAGGAATGACCCGCAGTGGCAGGTGGCTATCGAGCTGCGCAGCCGTTACCCTGAACTGCCTTTCTTCGTGGACCCAAGTCATATGGGAGGAAGCAAGGACTACATCAGGGAGATCAGTCAGAGATCTCTTGACCTTGGTTTCGAGGGCCTTATGATTGAGGCACACTGCAACCCTGCAGTAGCTTTGAGCGATGCGAAGCAGCAGCTTACACCTGCTGAGCTCGACGACCTTCTTTACAGACAGATCACAGTCCGCGACGCCGACTCGGATGCTCCGGAGTGGAAGGACAACATCGATCAGCTGCGTGCCAAGATAGACGTGATAGACGAGAACCTCCTGTATGCCTTGAACTCAAGAATGAAGGTCAGCAGCCAGATAGGAGAGTACAAGAAGAACAATAACATCGCCATCATCCAGGCGGCCAGATGGGATGTCGTGATGGCAAAGGTTATGGAAAAAGGAAAGGAATACGGCCTTTCGGACAAATTCCTCAGCACTGTCTTCGCCGCCATCCACGAGGCGTCTGTGGACGTTCAGAATGAGATTATCTCAAAGCAGAAATAACAGTTGATTTGAATATGTTCCTGTCCTCATCACAGAGGAATTCCACTTTGATGGGGGCGTGGAACATTCTTGGTTTCAGACCTCCTGTGACATACCTGCAGTCTCTTACCCTCTGGCAGTCCTTTTCTGTGGTCATCACCACTGAAGTAGGGTAGGCGTCTGCCGCGTCTCGGATCGAAAGCATATCCGCACGTGAGAAACGGTGGTGGTCAGGGAAGTTGAAATGTTTTACGATCTTATAGTCGCCGCAGAGGTAGTTCCTGAGCGGTGTGTCGTTGGCGATTCCAGAGAACAGGATGAGCCTTTTGGCGTAAAGATATCTTGAGTCTCCTTCCGGAAAGACAGCCTTCGCTGTGTCGTAAGCGATGCAGGTAAAGAAGATGTGCTGCTTCTTTCCGTTTTTTCTTGTGCCGCAGCACGACTGCTGGTCGTATTCCCTGATGCCGAGATTTTCTGCCCATCTTCTCTTCTCGGCTTCGTCGATGTAGGTAGGGCATTTGGTTACTATCACTATGTCAGCTGCGCCGATTCTTTCAGGCAGGTCACGAAGTCTTCCGATAGGCAGAAGGTAATCCTTGAATGTAGGCCTGTTATAGTCTACCAGCACGATAGACAGTGTGGGCTTGATGGCCCTGTGCTGGAATGCGTCATCCAGGATGATGGCGTCAGCCTTAGGGAAGTCCTTCTCGCGGCACTTGCGTCCCTTCTTGGAGGTGTGGACCAGTTCCGGATTGCAGAGGAAGCGGCAGCCGTTTTTCCTGGACTTGTCCACGCAGACGGTTATCTGCGGGAACTTCCTCTTGATCTGCATAGGCTCGTCGCCGTAGAATTCGGCTGAACCGTCTGCGGTTACCTGCTGGAATCCCTTGCTCTGTCTCTTGTAGCCTCTGGAAAGTACAGCTATGTTCCTGCCCATCCACTCGTCTTCTTCGAGCAGAGTCCTCACAAGCATCTCTGTGTGCGGAGTCTTTCCCGTACCTCCGACTGTGACGTTGCCCACGCAGATGGACGGAACTTCAGTGGAGTGGGATTTGAACAGACCGGTGTTATAGAGGAAATGTCTGCACTTGAGTGTCAGCCAATAAGGGAATAGCAGTATTTTGTCAATCATAGTCAGTCTCTACACTAATAAAAGGTCGCAAATATAGCGATTATAATCCATAAATGCTCCTGATTTCAGGGGCTTCTTCTCCCCATCTTTCCGCGATGTAATCCAAGGTCGAGAAAAGTTCCTGAGGGTCGTTGATGGTCACAAGCTTGAGGCGTGTCTCCTTGAAGTCAGGAAGTCCCTTGAAGTAGCAGGACAGGTGACGTCGCATCTCGAGGATTCCCACTCTGTCGCCCTTGATTTCAAGTGACTTGGCAAGATGTCTCTTTGCAAGTGCAACCCTGTCGGTTACGCTCATCTGCGGGAGGATCTCGCCGGTCTTGAGATAATGCTTTATCTCCTGGAATATCCACGGGTGACCGTAGGTCGCACGTCCGATCATTATGCCGTCCACGCCGTAGCGGTCGAAATATTCCTTTGCCTTCTGAGGGGAGTTGATGTCGCCGTTGCCGATGATGGGGATGTGCATTCTCGGATTTTCCTTGATCTTTCCGATGAGGGTCCAGTCGGCTTCGCCTGTGTACATCTGGCAGCGGGTGCGGCCGTGCACGGTGAGGGCCTGTATTCCTACATCCTGCAGCCTTTCCGCAAGTTCCACGATGATCTTCGAGTCCTCATCCCAGCCCAGGCGGGTCTTTACGGTCACCGGCTTCTTCACGGCCTCGACCACGCGGCGGGTTATCTCCACCATCTTGTCAGGCTCGCGCATCATTCCCGATCCGGCTCCGCGTTTGGCTATCTTGTTTACTGGACAACCGAAGTTGATGTCCACCACGTCAGCTCCGTGGCCGGCTCCCGGGCAGTTCTTTACCTCTTCCAGCTCAGCTGTTATCTCGGCTGCTCTTTCGGCCATAACCGCGGCATCTACCATAGCCTCAGGTATATTTCCATATATCTGTATGCCTATCGGCGCTTCGTAGTCGTACGTAAGCAGCTTCGCGATCGCCTTCTTCGCGTCGCGTATCAGTCCGTCTGACGAAACGAACTCGGTGTACATCATATCCGCACCGAATTCCTTGCATATGAAACGGAAGGACGCGTCGGTCACATCCTCCATCGGCGCCAGAAACAGCGGTCTGTCACCCAAATCTAAATTTCCTATCTTCATACAGCCTGCAAAAATACAAAAAACGTTTTCAAACTGAAAAATGTAAGGCTATGTTGTCGGATTTTTAGTAGATTTGCATTGAACCTGATAAGTTACAGCTAAACATACCGATTATGATTAACTTGAGAAACCTGTTTCTTGCGGCTGCGTCTCTGTTTGTGTCAGCCGCTGTCTTTGCACAGACCTACGAGTATCCGTTCCAGAATCCTGACCTCCCGGATGAGGAGCGTATCGACAACCTTCTTTCGCTGATGACCCTCGAGGAAAAGATCGCTACATTCTCCGGTCTGGGAGTGCCTCGCCTGGGAGTAGCTCACCCTGGTAGTTCAGAAGCTATTCACGGAATCGTCAGAGGCGGAGCGACCGATCTGGAAAACTTCGTCCGCGTGTCGCAGCTCGACAGGGCAAGGGCTCCTCAGCAGCAGACTGCGCCGGCCCTTGTGCATAGTACAGCCTTTCCGCAGGGCTATGGTCTTGGAGAGACCTGGGACAAGGAGATTCTCAGGATGGTGGGAGAAGTGATGGCTGTCGAGGCAAGGTACCACTCCTGGAAGACAGGAAGGAATTGTCTGGTGCTTTGGGCTCCGAACGCCGACCTGGCACGTGACCCAAGATGGGGAAGGACTGAAGAAGCTTTCGGAGAAGACCCTTTCCTTGTTGCAAGACTCGCTGTAGAGGAGATAAAAGGTATGCAGGGAGATGATCCGAAGTATTGGAGCACTGCCACAGTGATGAAGCACTTCCTTGCCAACAGCAACGAGGACGGACGTACCCGCACTTCATCGGATTTTGATGAGGCTCTTTTCAGGGATTATTATTCCTATGGCTTCTGGAAGGGAGTTGTGGACGGAGGTTCACGTTCCCTTATGACCGCATATAATAAATATAATGGTATACCGTGTTCGACCAATGACTTCATTCACGAGATACTGATAGATGAATGGGGAATGGACGGACAGATCCTCAACGACGGAAGCGCGCTTACGCTCCTTGTGACAGATCATAAATGGGCTGCAGACAAGAAGGAGGCGGTGAAGCTTACTGTTGAAGCCGGAATCACCCGAATTCTTGACCGCTTTGACGAGGAAATGCTGGCTGCTGTAAAGGAAGGTCTGCTTTCGGAAGAAGTGGTTGACAGAAACACCAGATTCAATCTTCGCACTATGCTCAGACTCGGCCTTATGGACAATTCGGATGCAAATCCGTACAAGGATATGGGATTTACCGATGTCGCTCCTTGGGAGACTGATGACCACAAGGCAAAGGCACGTCTGGCTGCCCAGAAGTCGGTGGTGCTCCTGAAGAATGAAGGAGGACTTCTTCCGCTGGACAAAAACAAGGTCAAGAAGATCGCTGTCTTCGGAAACCGTGCAGAAGAGGTGCTGAAGGACTGGTATGGTGCACTTCCTGCATATGAGGTTTCTGCTCTGACAGGTCTGCAGAATGCTGTCGAGGGTACAGATGTTGAGGTGCGTTTTATGAAATGGGATTCGGACGGAGAAGGACAGAAGCTTGCACAGTGGGCGGATGTTGCCATCGTCTGCGTAGGAAACCATCCTACTACAAGCCCTGACTGGCGCTGGGACAAGATCCAGGCTCCGTGGGCAGACGGCAATGTGGCCGGTGACGGAAGAGAGGCTGTGGACCGCAGGTCGCTCGAGCTTGAGACGGAAGACCTTATAAAGGTAGTATGGCAGGCAAATCCGAACACGGTGGTAGCCCTGATAAGCAGCTTCCCGTATGCGATTGACTGGACTCAGGACAACGTACCTGCAATCCTTCATATAACTCAGTGCGGTCAGGAATTGGGAAATGCCCTTGCCGATGTGATCTTCGGAGATTACAATCCGGCGGGCCGAACTACCCAGACCTGGGTGCGTGACATCCTGGACCTTCCGAATATGCTTGACTATGACATCCGCAACGGACGTACATATATGTATTTCAAGGGCGAACCGCTTTATCCTTTCGGCTTCGGTCTCAGCTACACCGAGTTCGCTTATTCGGGGCTTAAGGTAAAGAACGCCGGCGAAGGCGTGAAAGTGTCGTTCGACCTGAAGAATGTGGGCGGCCGTGATGGAGAGGAAGTGGTGCAGGTCTACGTGAAGGCACCTGGAGATGATGCGGCCAAGAGACTTCGCGGTTTTGAAAGGATCGCCGTCCCTGCAGGAAAGAAGGTGAAGGTCGAGATCGTCATACCGCAGGAAGACCTGATGCTATGGAACATCGATGAGCATAAGTTCAAGCTTTCAGAAGGAGCTTATGAGTTTATGGTGGGAGCATCTTCGGCTGACATCCGCCTGAACTCCACTATAAGATTATAAGAATATATCAGGCCGGGGCCTGTAAGAAGTGTAGTAACATAAATATGGCAAAGATAAATACAATCGGTGTCCTCACCTCAGGAGGTGACGCACCAGGAATGAACGCAGCGATCCGTGCGGTGACAAGGGCAGCCATCTACAACGGCTGGAAAGTTAAAGGAATATACCGAGGCTGGGAAGGCCTTATCAATAATGAGATCAAGGATTTCACATCCGAGAGCGTCAGCGGTACTATCAACAGGGGAGGAACTATCCTTCGCACTGCCCGCAGCAAGGGCTTTATGACCGAAGACGGCCGTATGAAGGCATATGAGAATATGCGCGCGCACGGCATTGACGCGCTCATCGTGATCGGAGGCAACGGCTCCCTTGCAGGAGCACAGGTGATAGCTACGGAATATGACATCCCTTGTGTAGGACTTCCGGGTACCATCGACAACGACCTTTATGGAACAGACACCACCATAGGTTATGACACGGCTCTGAACACCATTATGGACTGTGTGGACAAGATCCGTGACACGGCAAATTCACACAACCGTATATTCTTCGTCGAGGTGATGGGCCGTGACGCCGGCTTCCTTGCTCAGAACGCAGCCATCGCTACCGGTGCCGAGGCTGCCATCATCCCGGAGGACAGGGCCGATGTAGACCAGCTCGCCACATTCATCGGAAGAGGAGTCCGCAAGAGCAAGAACAGTTCCATCGTCCTTGTGTCCGAAAGCAAGAAGGACGGTACAGGAGGAGCACAGTACTATGCGGACCGTCTCGTCCACGAGTATCCTGAATATGAGGCCCGCGTGACCATCCTCGGCCACCTTCAGCGCGGTGGAACACCTACGGCAAATGACCGTATTCTGGCCAGCCGCCTCGGCGTCGCAGCCATCGAAGCCCTCAAGGACGGTCAGCGCAATGTGATGGTGGGAGTCAAGAACGACCAGATTGTCTATGTGCCGTTCAACAAGGCTATCAGAATAGACAAGCCTATTGACCGTGAACTCATTAACGTATTAAATGTATTGTCAATTTAATTTTGTCAATCGAAAATTTATTCCTATCTTTGCGACCCCTATGTAGTGTAGGGATCGCAATTTTAGTATTAAATAATTAAGTATTAACCATTTAAAAGTACAAGATGGACACACAGAGCTACAAAACTGTATCACTCAAAGCAGGTGATATCAAGAAGGAGTGGGTTGTGATCGATGCTACCGACTTGGTAGTTGGCCGTCTTGCTGCCAGAGTAGCCCTCGTTCTTCGTGGTAAGAACAAGGCGTCTTTCACTCCGCATATGGATTGTGGTGACAACGTCATCGTAATCAACGCGGACAAGGTAAGATTCACTGGTAAGAAGATGACCGACAAGGTGTACGTTCGCCACACTGGCTACCCAGGTGGACAGCGTTTCGCTACTCCAAAGGAGGTTATGGCAAAGAAGCCTACTGAAGTCTTAAGGATGGCAGTAAAGGGTATGCTTCCTAAGAACCGTCTTGGTGCAAAGCTTATCACTAACCTTTACCTCTATGCAGGTAATGAGCATCCGCACCAGGCACAGAACCCTAGAACAATCACTTTAAACGAAATTTAAGCAGAGCATGAAAGTAGTAAACGCCCTTGGAAGACGTAAATCAGC
>JAFZED010000045.1 GCA_017560825.1 Bacteroidales bacterium
GATCCACCTCTTCCCATTCCGAACAGAGAAGTTAAGCTCACCATCGCCGATGGTACTGCCCCACCAGGTGGGAGAGTAGGTAGCTGCCACTTGTTCATACGAACCCTCGATATCTGACGATATCGGGGGTTTTTCGTATGAAAAAACCTCTCAACCCCTGTCAGCTCCGCTGACATCCCCTTTCAGGGGAATGCCGACCACTCGCTTTGCTCGGGTCGGGTGCCATCGCTGCTTCGATGTTTTTCAAACATCTCGCTGACGCGAGTGGCACGGCGCTGATGCGCCTTGGTACTGCCTCCGTATTAATATCATCGACGGCTATAAGAATCAGGAAGGAGGTTTTGGCGGGGAATTTGTTTCGGAGCCAGTGGATTTAATGGATTGTGTTATGTTTTATAATTTTCTTTTTCCGAAGGCTTTCAAGGGAACTGGTGTTTCTGTTGTCATTCTGATTTTCAGAGTTGTATTTGGTGTGCTTTTTTTGCTGCACGGGGTTGATAAGATGTCTGATTTTCAGGCTCTTTCTGAAAACTATCCCAGTGTGATGGGGTTAGGTAGTTATATGACTCTTATGATTACTATATTTTGTGAGTTTTGTTGCTCTCTTTTTCTTATTGCAGGATTGCTTGTAAGGCTTATGGTCTTGCCGATGATTCTTGCAATGGCTGTAGCTTTTTTCGATGTCCACGACGCTATGATGCCGGAGGGTGAACTATCACTTATATACCTGATTGTATTCATAATTCTTTATCTTGTCGGTCCTGGCCGTTTTTCTTTTGACTATCTGATTGACAGCAGATTCAGAAAGGACAAGGAAGAAACAAGATTAAGTAAGTAAATACGATAGATTATTGAGTCTTTTTCAATATATTTGAGCAGTTTAAGTGGTACTTGGAATGTTTGAATATATGAAAAGGATTTTTTTTGTGCTTTTTGCCCTCCTGATTTCTCTGAATCTTGCAGCAAAGGGTAAGATTGTTACTTTTGACATTGACAGTAAGATTCTCGGCTGTGTCAAGACTACTTCGGTCTATCTTCCTGAAGGCTATGATGAGAATGAAGATGAGTTTTATCCTGTTCTTTATCTGCTTCACGGTCTTGGAGGTACGCATAACACTTGGAAGGAGTACGGAGTGCTGACGATCAGCGATATGCATTTCGCAGCAGGTCTGGCAAATCCTATGATCATAGTAATGCCAGATGCAAGCGGAGTGAATGAGAATCACAGAGGAAGGAACAGCGGTTATGCAAACCGTCCAGGTTGGAGGTACGAGGACTTCTTTTTTGAGGAGTTGATACCAGCTGTGGAGGAAATGTATCGAACTAAGGTCGGAAAGGAATACAGGGCTGTTGCAGGCCTTTCTATGGGTGGTCACGGAAGTGCATTGTTCGCAATGTCAAGGCCTGAGTATTTCTCCTCAGCTTATCTTATGAGTGCTCGTCTTTCTGGTGTCCCTGAAATTTCTCCTGACCGTACAGAGGATTATGTCGAGATGCTCAGGGAGTACGAGTTCACAAGGATATTCCCCGAGATGACAGCTGAGGAAATCGCTGAAATCTCGCAGGTGAGATGGTTCCTGGACTGCGGTGACGATGATTATCTTCTAGATGGCACTCTGACTCTTTTTGCTCAGATGCGTTCTAAAGGGGTCCCTGTGGAGCTGAGAGTCCGTAACGGTGCTCATAACAAGTATTATTGGATAGAGAGCTTGCCGATGGCATTGACCTTTGTTTCGGTCGGTTTTGAGAAGTAGATATAAATATAAAAGGTGTGACTTTTTGTGAGTCACACCTTTTATATTTATGATAACTTGTGGATTGCAAGTCCTGAGCGGAGCTTAGGCTCGAACCAGGTTGTCTTTGGAGGCATAATGTTGCCGCTGTCTGCGATGTCGACAAGCTGCTTCATAGACACTGGGTAAAGTGCGAATGCAACTGCCATCTCGCCGCTGTCCACTCTGCGTGAAAGCTCGCCGAGTCCGCGGATACCGCCTACAAAGTCGATTCTCTTGTCTGTGCGGAGGTCCTTGATGCCAAGAATCTTATCAAGAACAAGGTTTGAGAGGATAGTCACGTCGAGGACACCGATAGGGTCATTGTCGTCATAACGGCCTTCCTTAGCTACAAGAGAATACCATTTTCCTTCGAGATACATTGAGAACTCGTGGAGCTTGCCAGGGGTGTAGATCTCTGCACCTTCTTCCTTCACCTCAAAGTCCTCTCCGATTGCTGCAATAAGCTGCTCTGCTGTAAGTCCGTTAAGATCCTTCACTACGCGGTTGTAGTCGATGATCTTGAGGTGGCTCTCAGGGAAGGCAACGGTCATAAACCAGTTGTACTCTTCCTGTCCAGTATGATCAGGATTGCCTTCTCTCTTTTCTGCACCGACACGTGCTGCTGCAGCTGTTCTGTGGTGGCCGTCAGCAACGTAGAATGCAGGGATTCCAGCAAAAATCTCGGTTATGCGGTCGATGTCATTCTGATCATCGATTACCCAGAAGTGGTGACCGAAGCCGTCTGCTGCAACGAAGTCATACTCAGGTTCTCCAACGATATACTTATTTACAATAGTGTTGATTTCATCGTTGTCCGGGTAAGAGAAGAACACAGGCTCTATGTTGGCATCCTGGATGCGTACGTGAATCATACGGTCGTCCTCTTTGTCTTTACGGGTGAGCTCGTGTTTCTTGATCTTTCCTTCTGCGTAGTCATCAGTGTGGGCGCACACTACCAGGCCGTACTGGGTCCTGCCGTCCATTGTCTGTGCATAGACGTAGTAGTAAGGCTTCTCATCCTGTACAAGCCAGCCTTTCTCCTGCCACTCCTTGAAGTTTTCTACAGCCTTGTCGTACGCAGGCTGACTGTGCTCGTCAATGATAGGGTCGAAGTCGATTTCAGGCTTTGTGATGTGAAGGAGGGATTTCTCTCCAGCCTCAGCCTTTGCTTCAACCGAGTTGAGTACGTCGTAAGGTCTTGCTGCAACCTCTTCAACATACTGCTTTGGCGGGCGTACCGCCGCAAATGGTCTTACTTTTACCATAGGACTATTTGTTAACCTGGAATTTTGTGCAACCTGTAGCGAAGTAGCCGACAATCTGGTTTGCGGCTGCAAGTCCTGCGTTCATATTTGCCTCGGCAGTCTCAGCTCCCTGTTTCTTTGGAGTAGCGAAGATCTGCTTGCCGTACTTCTCCTTAAGCTCTGCATAAGCGGCAGGGGCAATGTCTGTAGCGTACTTGAGGTCAGGTCTTTCTGCGAGAGCCTTGTCCAGGCCGGCTTCATCAACAATCTCCTTGCGGGCTGTGTTGATGAGGCAGCCGCCCTTAGGCATCTTTGAAAGAAGCTCATAGCCGAGCATACCCTTTGTCTCCGGCTTTGCAGGGATGTTTACAGACACGTAGTGGCAGGTGCTGTAAAGCTCTTCGAGAGTCTCTACAGTGTTCCAGCCCTCGTGCTTCTCCGAACGCTGTGCAGCGAAGATCACAACCTCCATTCCGAGAGCCTGTGCCTTCTTGGCAACGAGCTGTCCGATGTTGCCGAAGCCCTGGATACCCATCTTCTTGCCGAGGAGTTCGGAACCTGTGCCAGGGTTGAACTGGTTGCGTGCCATATAGATCATAAGACCCAGTGCAAGCTCAGCAACCGCGTTTGAGTTCTGTCCCGGTGTGTTCATCGCAACGATGCCGCGCTCTGTGCAAGACGGGAGATCGAGGTTGTCATAACCTGCTCCTGCGCGTACTACGATCTTAAGGTTCTTTGCTGCCGCAACTACGTCTGCAGTTACCTTGTCAGAACGTACGATGAGTGCGTCTGCATCAGCTACAGCCTCAAGAAGCTGCTCTTTCTCAGTGTATTTCTCCAGAAGTGCAAGCTCGTGTCCTGCTCCCTCTACGATTTCTCTGATACCGTTCACAGCTGCTGCTGCGAACGGTTTTTCTGTTGCTACTAAAATCTTCATATCCCCGAGGTCTTATTTCTTTGACTCCTCAAACTCCTGCATACAAGCTACGAGAGCCTTTACGCTTTCTACTGGGCAGGCGTTGTAGATGGAAGCACGGAAACCACCTACAGATCTGTGGCCCTTGATTCCAACCATTCCTCTTTCCTTTGCGAAAGTCATAAACTCGTCCTGGAGAGCCTCATAGCCAGGTGCCATAACGAAGCATACGTTCATTATAGAACGGTCTTCCTTGGCTGCTGTACCTACGAAATAAGGGTTGCGGTCGATCTCTGCGTAAAGCATAGCCGCCTTCTCCTCGTTGATCTTCTGGATAGCCTCGAGGCCGCCCATTTCCTTGACCCACTTCAATGTCTCGTTCATAACGAAGATAGAGAACACCGGAGGAGTGTTGAACATAGACTTTCCGTCGATATGAGTGCGGTAGTCGAGCATTGTAGGGATATAACGGCTCACCTTTCCGAGAGCGTCCTTCTTCACGATAGCGAAAGTCACACCTGCAGGGCCCACGTTCTTCTGTGCACCACCGTAGATGAGTGTATATTTGCTTACGTCTACAGGACGGCTCATAATGTCAGACGACATATCTGCGATGAGCGGAACCGGGCAGTCGATGTCGTACTTGATCTCAGTACCGTAGATTGTGTTGTTTGTTGTGATGTGGAAGTAGTCGAGATCAGCAGGAATCTCGTATCCCTTAGGGATGTAGTTGAATGTTGTGTCTGCTGAAGAAGCTACTGCGTAAGCGTTACCGAGAGCCTTAGCCTCCTTGAGGGCCTTCTTTGCCCAAACACCTGTCTCGAGGTAGCCTGCCTTGTTCTCAAGGAAGTTCATAGCTACGAGAAGGAACTCAAGGCTTGCTCCGCCACCGAGGAAGAGAACCTCGTGAGTGTCAGGGATGTTGAGAAGCTCTTTCCAAAGGCCGCGGCATTCGTCCATTACCTCGTCCCACTCTTTGCATCTGTGAGAAACTTCGATAACTGACATTCCTGTACCCTTGAAGTCCTTGAGAGCTTCGATTGCCTTTTCTACTGCCTGTCTAGGAAGTACGCAAGGTCCTGCGTTGAAGTTATGTGCTACTTTCATTTCAGTGTTTGTTATGTGATTTATAAATTGTAATCTAACTGGCGATAAAAATAAAAAATATTTTTAGAAAAGCCCCTTTGAATCGGTGGTTTTTTCGCAAAAATGACATAAAAGTGAAATTTTGTCACCTTTTTTGGCGGTAGAGAAGCGTGTTTCTATCGGCTGGTGGTTCGTCACGCACTTCGGATTCATACATCTGCCGATTCCTCGTATTTCCTTCGGAATCTCGAGTTTCTTCTTCTCTACAACCTTGAAGTCCCTGATGACGTTGACAGTTGCGTCAGGGGCGATGAGGGAGAGTTTGTTGAGCTCATCGTCCTCGAAGAACTTGTCTGCAATCTTGATGATTCCCTTCTTGCCGTGCTGCTTGCTGACAAGGTTGATTCCTATTGTGATCTGGCTTTCGATGTCTTTGAGATCAAGGATCTCGAGGGCCTTGTAGACATTTTCAGCTGGTATGTGGTCGAGCACTGTTCCGTTTTCCAATGCGCTGACTTTCAATTCTTTCTGACTCATAATGTGTACCTTTAAATGTTAACGCAACGGTCTGTGTCCGAGCAGGTATGAAATGATGGCCATTCTCACGTAAAGTCCGTTTTCGGCCTGTTTGAAATAGTAGGCATATGGAGTCTCGTCCACATCCTGCGAGATCTCGTTCACTCGTGGAAGCGGATGGAGGATCTTCATATTGTCCTTTACGTTTGCGAGCATCTCAGCGTCAAGACTGTAGCAGTCCTTCACTCTTTCGTATTCGATAGGGTCGGTGAAACGCTCCTGCTGCACTCGGGTCATATAGAGGATGTCGCAGTTGTTCAGGTGCTCCTCAAGCGAGGCTGTCTCGATGTATTCGATTCCCTTGCTGTCGAGGAATTCCTTGTACTCCTTAGGCATCTTGAGCTCGTCTGGCGCTGTGAAGACGAACTTGGTCTTGAAATGTGACATTGCCTGAAGAAGGGAGTGGGTGGTGCGTCCGTATTTGAGGTCACCTACCATATTGATGGTGAGTCCGTCGAGGGTTCCCTGTGTCTGGAGGATGGAGTAGAGGTCAAGGAGAGTCTGTGAAGGGTGCTGGTTTGCACCGTCTCCTGCATTTACAACCGGAACATCGGCCACTTCGGAAGCATAGCGTGAACTTCCTTCAAGAGGGTGGCGCATAATGATCATATCCACATAGTTGTTCACCATCTTGATGGTGTCCTTGAGGGTCTCTCCTTTGCTCTGGCTTGTGTTGGAAGCATCGGAAAAACCGATTACGCGCGCTCCAAGACGGTTTACTGCTGTCTCAAAACTTAGTCTTGTGCGGGTTGATGGTTCGAAGAACAGGCTGGCTATGACCTTGCCTGTGAGGAAGTCCTGAACAGGATTCTGCTCGAATTCCTTGGCTGTTTCAAGGATGTGGAGAATTTCCTCTTTTGTGAAATCTCTGATTGAAATCAAACTTTTCTTCATAGTGTCTTTTATATGTTATATTTCTTCTACTCTGCATCCTTCGACGTCTGCCATCCTTTCCAGGAAGGTGTCCACCAGCGACAGACGCACGCTCGTGTCCATACTGCATTCCATATCGAAGCTCTGGTTCTTCTGCACCAGGTCCATATCCTTGAATACCTTCATAACTGAGTTCATATTCATATATCCGAAATGTACCCTGTACAGTTTTGACGCGATCTTTTCGACGATTTCCGCGTTCGCCAAGGCGTCTGCGGTCGATGTCTTGTAGGCCCTGATGAGTCCGGGAATGCCGAGCTTGATGCCTCCGAAGTACCTCACGACCACCACGAGGATGTCGCTCAGTCCGCAGGAGTCGATCTGTCCCAGCACCGGCCTTCCTGACGAGCCCGACGGTTCTCCGTCGTCATTTGCCCTGAACTTGTCACCCATATATCCGAGCCTGTAGGCATATACGTGATGCCTCGCGTCGTAGTACTCTTTCTTGAGCGCTGCGACGATCTCTTTTACTTCTTCTTCTGTTTCAACGGGATAGGCGTGGGCAATGAAACGACTTCCATTGTCCTTGAAGAGCCCTCTTGACTCAGAGGATATGCTCTTATAGGAATCTTTAATATGATTATCCGCCATACTAAACTCCAAAAATAGCAAAAAATCCGACTATTTAGAAATTTTACAGGACAAATATTTGCACTTCTGCTTTTTGATGTTTTTCTGAAAATTTTTTGTGCTCTCTGAAAGAAAAATTATTAACTTTGACTTCGCTTCTGCGCGTTGCAGAGGCGTTTTTTTACGCAATTCAATTCTAACTGTCTATGATACTGAAATATAGAGTTTCACTCCCGAATATAAAGGGATTTGCAAGAATTTACGAGGTGAAGGACACCGGCTCCCTCTACGGCCTGCATAAGCAGATGAGGGCCGATATGGACTTCCCGCAGGACCAGCTTGTGCTTTTCAAGGCTTTTGATGCAATCGGTGAGGTGTCTGCAAGATATGGAATCTTTGATCTTGGATCAGGAACAATTGATGAGGTGACTTTCGCTGACTGTCGCAAGAAAGGTGAGAACAAGTTCATATATTTCTATGACACGACCAACGTCAAGAGCGTCATCGTGACTTTCGAGGGCGAAGGTGAGCAGAACCGCAAGAATGCACTTTATCCGCTTCTCGTGGAGGCAAAGGGACCTAACCCGATAGAGTTTGAGAACGGATATGTGGCGTTCGAGGACCTTCCTGATGACAAGAAGAAGGATCCGGATGATGACGACTTCGATGATGATGACGACATCGACATCGAGGAGGATGATGACGACGACGAGACTGAAGAACTTTACGGAGAAGATGAGGACTAAGAGACTGAAGATCATATTGGGGCCGACCGCTGTAGGCAAGACCGACTACAGCATTGAGGCTGCGCTCAAATATGAATCTCCGGTGATTTCCTGTGATTCTCGTCAGATATATAAGGAAATGTCCATAGGGACAGCCGTACCTGATGCTTCGCAGCTTGCAGCTGTGAAGCATTATTTCATTCATTCCCATACGGTTACAGAGTTATATACGGCTGGAAAATATGAAATTGAGGCCCTTGAACTTATAAACAGGCTTTTTGACGAGGGACACGACACCCTTGTGATGGCAGGTGGTTCCGGCTTCTATGTGGATGCCCTTGTCAACGGATTGGATGATTTTCCTGCGGCAGACCAGGAACTTCGTAGCGAACTGATGGCCAGACTGAAGGCAGAGGGTGTCGAATCACTGAGGCTTGAGCTTAAGGCTCTGGATCCCGAGAGTTATGCGACGATAGATGTTGCAAATGGCCAGAGGGTGGTAAGGGCTCTTGAGGTGTGCCTGATGACAGGAAAGCCATTCTCATCCTTCAAGACTTCTGCAGTCAAGAAACGCGATTTTGAAATAGAGAAGATCGGCCTTACAAGGCCGCGTGACGTGCTTTATGACAGGATAAACCGCCGTGTCATAAATATGATTGACGACGGTCTTGTGGATGAGGTCCGTTCTGTGATGCAGTACCGCGACCTGGCAGCCCTTCAGACTGTAGGTTATAAGGAAATATTCGACTGGTTTGACTTCCTGGACGGAAAGGTGTCGACGGAAGGCTGGGGGCCGACAACTCCAGGTGACGGACCGGTGACATCACTGGACCGCGCGATAGAGCTGATTCAGCGCAACACACGACGTTACGCCAAACGCCAACTTTCGTACTGGGGACGTGACAAAGAGATCAAATGGCTGGAAATCTGATGATTTCCAGCTTTTAATTTGCCACTTCGCAGAGGAATTTCAGACGAACAAGGCGCACTTCCATCTCGTCATAATCAGAGCTGAGGTCTTCCATTGCTGCTGCAAGGGAGTCTGACTCGGCTTCGTCGTGGAAATAGTCATATATTTCTTCCACAACGTCGTCGTCGAGGGTCTGTTCGATGTAGTAGTCGAGGTTCAGCTTGGTACCGGATGACACGATGGCTTCAATCTCGTCCATCAGCGTCTCCATATCCATACCTTTTGCGTCAGCTATGTCCTCAAATGGCAGCTTTCTGTCTACGCTCTGGATGATGAAGACCTTGTTTACGGATTTGTTCATAATGGACTTCATCACAAAGTCGTCCGGACGTTCGATCTCGTTTTCTTCGACATATTTTGCGATGAGTTCGATGAACTCCTTTCCGAACTTGCGTGCCTTTCCTTCACCTACTCCCTGGCAGTTCTTCAGTTCGTCATAGGTCATAGGGTACATTATGGACATATCTTCAAGTGAAGGGTCACCGAAGATCACCCAAGGCTGGAGGCCTTTCTTCTTTGCGACATCTTTGCGCAGGTCTTTCAGCATAGCAAGCAGCTGAGCGTCGCCGCCGCCTCCTTTCGCCGCCGCTGCTGTTGCTGCAACATCGTCGTCATCGTCCTCACCCTCAACGAATTCCCTGTCTTCGGTAAGCATAAGGGTGTACGGCTTTTCATAGAATTCCTGTCCTTGCTCTGTGACTGAGAGAAGACCGTAAGATTCGATGTCCTTATAAAGGAGCTTGAGGACGAGTCCCTGGTGGATGACGGCATTCCAGAATTTTGCGGAATGCTCCTTTCCTGCTCCAAAGAGCTCAAGCTTGTCGTGTCTGTATGACTTTATGATGGAATTCACCTCTCCTGCAAGGATGTTTGCGATGTGCTCCATCTTGAATCTTTCAGGAAGCGAACTGATCAGTTCGATGACCATACTCATCTCCTCCCTGCCGTCAAACTGCTTCTTCGGGTGCAGGCAGTTGTCACAGGCTCCGCAGTTTTCTACCTCATAAGTCTCTCCGAAGTAGTTCAGGAGGAGTTTTCTGCGGCAGGAGTTGGATTCGGCGTAAGCTACTGTCTCTACAAGGAGCTGTCTTCCGATCTCCTGCTCTGCTACAGGCTTGCCCTGCATAAATTTTTCGAGCTTCTGGATGTCCTTGTAGCTGTAGAATGTTATGCACTGGCCTTCGCGTCCGTCTCTTCCGGCGCGTCCGGTCTCCTGATAGTAGCCCTCGATGCTCTTAGGAATGTCATAATGGATCACGAAACGCACGTCCGGCTTGTCGATACCCATACCGAAGGCGATGGTCGCCACGATGACGTCCACATCTTCCATAAGGAATTTGTCCTGATTCTCTGCACGGGTCTTTGCGTCCAGACCGGCGTGGTATGGCGCTGCCTTTATGCCGTTGATGTTCAGGAGTTCTGCAAGCTCCTCCACCTTCTTTCTGCTGAGGCAGTAGATGATGCCGGACTTGCCCGGGTTCTGTCTTATATATTTGATGATGTCCCTTTTCGGATCTGACTTGTCCCTTATCTCATAATAAAGGTTAGGGCGGTTGAATGACGACTTGAAGACCGTGGCGTCGCTGATGCCCAGGTTCTTCATAATGTCGCTCTGGACTTTAGGGGTTGCTGTCGCTGTAAGGGCAATTACCGGAGCGGCTCCGATTTCCTCTATGATCGAGCGTATGCGTCGGTACTCCGGTCTGAAGTCGTGTCCCCATTCCGAGATACAGTGCGCCTCGTCCACGGCGTAGAACGAAATCTTGATTTCCTTGAGCATCGCCACATTTTCGGCTTTTGTGAGCGACTCGGGAGCTACATAAAGAAGTTTTGTCGCACCTGACATAAGGTCATTGCGTACTTCCGTGATCTGAGCCTTGTTAAGGGATGAATTCAGGAAGTGGGCGATGCCGTCGTTGCCGGACACGAATCCGCGTATGGCATCCACCTGATTCTTCATAAGTGCGATAAGTGGGGATATGACGATGGCTGTGCCTTCCATTACCAGAGCCGGCAGCTGGTAGCACATAGACTTGCCACCACCCGTAGGCATCAGCACAAAGGCATTTTTGCCGCTGGTGAGGTGTCGGATGATTCTTTCCTGGTCTGCCTTGAATGAGTCAAATCCAAAAAACTCCTTCAATTTGGCGTGGAGCATAGCGGAGTCAGTTTCCATAAGCCGAAAATTTTGGATTACTAAATTAAGGATTATTTTCTGAAACCTCAAACACTTTTGTTCGATTTTTCTCAAAACGAGAAAATATCAATCAGTTCTACTGCTTCAAAAATATATGATATTCAAAAAAATGCTATATTTGCGGGATGTATTGAAAATTATTAACAATTAACAATATCTAAACACAATGAAAGCAATCAAATTTCTGGCAACAGCAGCGTGCGCAGCTGCTCTTGCAATCTCTTGCAACACTGCAGAGAATGTAAAGGTTGATGTTGAGCTTCCTACAACTGCAGAGGTTGACTCAGTAAGCTACCTTATCGGTGTAAACTTCGGTTCATTCCTCAAGGGCAACAACTTCGCAGAGGACCTCAGCGAGATCAATATGGCTGAGCTCAAGAAGGGTATGGTAGATTTCCTCAAGGCAGAGGGCACTCCATATGATCCTGACTTCGGCGATCAGTTCAAGGTAAACCCTAACGATATGCAGAGAATCCTCAACGGTTTCATCACTAAGAAGCAGACTTACAATGCTGCCCTCAACCTTGCAAAGGAGAAGGCATTCCTTGCTAAGAACGCTCTTAAGGAGAACGTAGACACAACTGCAAGCGGCCTCCAGTACACTATCATCGCAGAGGGTGCTGCTGAGAAGATCGCTCCTCAGGACACTGTATGGGTAAACTACAAGGGTACTCTTATTGATGGTACTGTATTCGATGAGAACGACTCTACTCAGTTCATCGCTAACCGCGTGATCAAGGGTTGGACAGAGGGTCTCGGCCTCCTCGGTGAGGGTGGAAAGGCTACTCTCTATATCCCTGCAAAGCTCGGATACGGTGAGAGAGGAAACCGCAGCATCGCTCCTAACTCAACTCTTATCTTTGATGTTGAGGTTCTCAAGGTAGGTAAGTACGCTCCTAAGAACTAATGGCACTGGAACTTGAGGGCAGAATAGCCCGTAAGCTTGGTGTCCAGACAGGAACATCGGCAAGAGGAACCTGGTCAAAGCAGGAGTTCATCTTTGAGTACCAGGAGGGTAATTTCCCTTCTCAGGTGTGTATGAACGTCTGGGGCGAGGACAAGGTCAGAGAACTGGACAAGTTCCAGGTCGGAGACAAGGTGAAGGTGTCCTTCAATCTCAGCAGCCGTGAGTACAACGGACGCTGGTACACAGACATCAGAGCCTGGAGAATAGAGCCGGCGGCGGCAGCCCAGCAGGGCGGTTACGCTCCGCAGCCTGAGTATCCGGCACCTGCAGCACCTTCGGCACCGCTCCCTACAGCAGATGATATGTCATCGCCGCTGTCAGACGACGACCTGCCGTTCTAAGACTGTCAGGGCAACAGAGCATCAGTAATATATGTATATCGGGACACCCATCGGGCGTCCCGATATTTTTTATATCCATAAATGCTAAAAATTTTCTATTTTTGCATTTTATGTGCAGGCGTGTTCCCTGAAGAGGTGTCATCTCTTTGAGGAAGGACGCTCCCAAGTAGAAATATTTAATTGATTGACAAATGATTACATTTGGTTATAAAAGCAGATTGACAGGCCCGCTCAAGGCTTTGGCAGCTCTGATTATCGGCATTGTGATGGTAGTAAATCCGGACAATGCCTTCGCTTCTGTAGTGAAACTTATCGCTGTGTTCCTGCTTGCTTCGGGACTCGTGTCGCTTTTCGTCGGTCTGAAGGACAAGGAGAACAGCGCTCTTCCGCTGATGATGTTCAATGCGGCGGTCAATATATCCATAGGCCTTCTCCTGTTCATATTTCCGGGATTTGTGGCGAGCTTCATCATATACCTTATCGGTTTCGCCCTGCTTGTCTTCGGAATTATGCAGCTTGTGACGCTTTTCAGCGCGAGAGGCGTGGTGGCTATGGGAGTATTTCCCTATGTGCTGCCTGCGTTGGTGACAATGCTGGGAGCCTTTATGCTTTTCAATCCTTTTGCAGAGTCTGTTATGAGTACGATGGCAGGTGTTGCCCTTATAGTTTACGGAGCGTCGGAACTGCTTTCGTCCTGGAAGATGAAGCAGGCCGTGGATGAATATGAAATTCATATGGAACAGGAGCATAAGCAGCAGACCGTGTCAGAGGATATGAGTGGGGTGGATGTAAAGGATGTGGACTACGAAAAAGTGGATGAACAGTAATCTATGATCCCTCAGGAGACGGTAAACAGGATATTGGATGTCGCTCAGATCGAGGATGTCGTCGGTGATTTCGTGACCCTTAAGAGGGCCGGAGCCACCTATAAGGCCTGTTGTCCGTTCCACAATGAGAAGACTCCTTCCTTTGTGGTGTCTCCTTCGAAGGGTATATTCAAGTGTTTCGGCTGCGGCAAGTCAGGTACGGCTGTAGGTTTTGTGATGGAGCACGAGAGCCTGTCTTATGTCGAGGCTCTGAAGTATCTGGCAAAGAAGTACCACATCGAGGTGGTGGAAAAGGAGGAGACAGCTGAGGACATCGCTAACAGGCAGCGCAACGAAAGCCTTATGCTGGTTTCCGAGTATGCGGGAAAGTTCTTTGTAGATAATATGCAGACGCCTGATGGTCAGGTGATTGCATATCAGTATTTCAAGAGCCGCGGGCTCGAGGACGAGACCATCAGGAAGTACGGACTCGGCTGGGCTCCGGTTGACAGGTCGGCCTTTGTCCAGAAGGCCAGGGCAGCCGGCTATAAGGAGGAGTACCTTCTTGATACGGGACTGTGCAAGAAGTTCGATGACGGAAGGGTGGTGGACACCTTCTATGACAGGGTCATATTCCCGATTCATTCGGTCCAGGGCCGCGTCATCGCCTTCGGAGGAAGGACGCTCAAGTCGGACAAGACCATTCCGAAGTACGTCAACTCGAAGGAGACGGAGATATATGTAAAGAGCAAGTCTCTGTACGGAATCTATTTCGCCAAGAACGAGATTTCCCGTCAGGACAAATGTATCCTTGTCGAGGGCTATCTGGACGTGCTGTCGATGCACCAGCTCGGCATCACCAATGTGGTGGCCTCGAGCGGAACATCGCTTACAGTAGAGCAGATAAGGCTCATCAAGAAGTTCACGGATAACATTACCATTATATATGACGGCGACAGTGCCGGCATCAAGGCCGCCCTCAGGGGTACCGACCTTGTCCTGAAGGAGGGAATGAAGGTGAAGGTCATCCTTCTCCCGGACGGCCAGGATCCGGACGATTTCGCAAAGAAGCACACTCTTGAAGAGGTAAAGGAATATATTGAACGCAACGAGAAGGATTTCATAGGTTTCAAGACGGATGTGCTTCTGGATGAAGCAGGAAACGATCCTATGAAGCGTGCTACCCTGATCAATGATGTGGCTGACACGATTGCCCTTATCCCGGATGCCGTTATGAGGTCTGTCTATGTGCAGGCTTCCTCGTCGAGGTTTGACATAGATGACCGTATCCTGCTTGAGAGGGTAAGCAAGACCAGGTCTGAGATGCTGATTGCAGGACAGAAAGAGCAGGAGAGGGCGCGTATGAGAGAGGAGGCGAGAGCGGGTGCTGATGTGCCTCCGCCGCCGGTAGAGGACTACAATATGCCGGACCCTCAGGAGTTTATGCCGTACGACGTGCCTGTGGTTCAGACAGCGCCGGTTCAGGCAGGTCCTGTTGTGCTGAACGAACCGTATCTGGCTCCGTGCGAGAAGGACCTTCTGAGATTCGTCCTTGAAGACGGATGCTCTGAACTGAAGTTCGATATGGATTCAAGGTACTATATCGAAGGTGACCAGGTCAATGTGGCGGAGTTTATCGACGGTATCCTTGCGGATGATGATGCGGAGTTTGCAAATCAGTCATACAGAAAGGTTTACAATGCCTACTTCGAACTTTATGACGAGGGTCTGAGCCAGCTGCAGATCCAGACCAGGCTGATGAACAGCACTGATGAGGAGATCGCCGCTGTCGCAAAGGAACTGCTGATAGAGAAGTATCAGATAACCGTGAAGAATTACGAGCAGTCGCTGACGGCTGCCTCTACAATATTGGTACAGTACGTACCTAAGACCCTCCTTGTGTACCAGTGCAAGAAGGTCGAGCTTCTGATGAAGCAGCTGACAAAGGAACTGGCCGGCGAGACCGACCCTGAGCGACAGGTGGAGCTGCTTGCAAAGATAAGCGACTATACCAGAGCACGCGCAAGGCTTCACAACGAGCTGGGAAGAGTGTAACCAACTCATCCCGACCTCGGCTCCGTCATCCCAGACTCGATCGGGGAACTGATGAACAGAAAAATAAATATATAAACGACATAATATGACCAAGAAATTCAACAGAACACTCGTGACCTGTGCGCTTCCATATGCGAACGGTCCGGTGCACATCGGCCATCTTGCCGGTGTCTATGTACCTGCAGACATCTATGTCAGGTACTTGAGAATGAGAGGCGAAGACGTCCTCTACGTCTGCGGATCGGATGAGCACGGTGTGCCTATCACCATCAAGGCGCAGAAGGAGGGATGTACCCCTCAGGACATCGTGGACAGATACCACAAGATCATTAAGGATTCATTCACAGGTCTCGGAATCAACTTCGACATATATTCAAGAACCTCTTCAAAGACTCATCACAAGAATGCGGCTGATTATTTCCGCAAGCTCTACGATGAGGGCAAATTCATCGAGAAGGTGAGCGAACAGTACTATGATGAGGAGACAAAGACCTTCCTTGCAGACCGTTATATCACCGGTACCTGCCCTCGCTGCGGTGCTGACGGCGCCTATGGCGACCAGTGCGAGAAGTGCGGCGCGACCCTCAGTCCGGATGAGCTCATCAACCCTAAGTCTGCTCTCAGCGGCGGTGAACTTGTGAAGAAGGAGACCAAGCATTGGTACCTTCCGCTCGACCAGTATGAGAAATGGCTTTCGGAGTGGATTCTCGACGGACACAAGGAGTGGAGAAGCAACGTATATGGTCAGTGCAAGAGCTGGATTGACGGCGGTCTTCAGCCACGTGCGGTGAGCCGTGACTTGAACTGGGGTGTCCCTGTGCCAGTAGAGGGCTCGGACGGCAAGGTCCTTTATGTGTGGTTCGATGCTCCTATCGGATATATTTCAAACACTCAGGAACTTCTTCCTCAGTCTTGGGAGAAATGGTGGAAGTCGGAGGATACAAAGCTTGTCCACTTCATCGGAAAGGACAACATCGTTTTCCACTGTATCGTGTTCCCTTCTATGCTGAAGGCCGACGGCAGCTATATCCTGCCTGACAATGTGCCTGCAAACGAGTTCCTTAACCTTGAGGGAGACAAGATCTCGACTTCGCGCGGCTGGGCTGTATGGCTCCACGAGTACCTCGAGCAGTTCCCTGGACAGGAGGACGTTCTCCGTTATGTGCTCACGGCAAATGCACCTGAGACAAAGGACAATGACTTCTCTTGGAAGGATTTCCAGGCACGCAACAACAGCGAGCTTGTGGCTATTCTCGGTAACTTCGTGAACCGTGCTGTGGTTCTTACACATAAGTATTTTGAAGGTAAGGTCCCTGCAGACCTTAAGCCGGAGGCTGTGGATGCAGAGACTCTCGCTCAGATCAAGCCGCTTCGCGAGGCTATGGAGAAGTATCTCGAAGGATACAAGTTCCGTGAGGCCCTCAAGGAGGCTATGAACATCGCCCGTCTTGGTAATAAGTATCTTACCGACACTGAGCCTTGGAAGGTAGCAAAGACAGATATGGACAGAACAGCTTCTATCCTTAATGTCTCTCTCCAGATCTGCGCTTCCCTTGCAATTGCATTTGAGCCTTTCCTTCCTTTCTCTGCTGAGAAGCTCCGCAGCATCCTCAATGTTGGAATCGTAGCAGGTGCAGACCACCGTGCCGGTGAGGAAGGTGCTGTAAGCGAGAACATATACACAGCTGCTGAAGGTGCAGCCCTTCATACAGGTGTCGCATACGAAGGCCTTTCACTCTCGTGGGAGGATCTCGGAAACGCTTCACCTCTCCCTGCAGGTCATCAGCTCAATCAGGCTACTCTCCTTTTCGGAAAGATCGAGGATGAGGTGGTCGATGCTCAGATCGCCCGTCTTGAGGCTATCCGCGCAGAGCGCGAGGCCGCTGCAAAGGCAGCTGAGGCAGCAGTGGTGACTCCACAGAAGGAGGAGTGTACATTTGATGATTTCGGCAAGATGGACATCCGTACGGCTACAGTCCTTGAGGCAGAGCGTGTGCCTAAGACAGACAAGCTTCTCAAGCTGACCATCGACACCGGAATCGACAAGAGAGTGATTGTTTCCGGCATTGCAGAGCAGTACTCTCCTGAGGAGATGGTGGGCAAGCAGATCTGTATCCTTGCAAACCTTGCTCCTCGCAAGATCCGTGGCATCGAGTCCAAGGGTATGATTCTGATGGCTCGTCAGAATGACGGCAAGATGAGATTCATCACTCCGCAGGAGACTCTCTGCAACGGAGCGGAAATCGGTTAATCAATAATTTATGTCAAGATGAAGAAGATCGCCATTGCATTGTTTGCATTGATTCTTGCTGCGGCTGTCAGTGCATCTGCGCAGAATCTCGGAAAATACGAGAAGACTGCGGGGAAGGTCTATTATGATGGACTTGAGATGCGTTATGCTGATCCGGGTACATTTAAGGATCTTGGATATGGCTACGCCAAGGACAGCGGACACGTCTACTATAGGGGGCAGGTACTTCCTTATGTGGCGCCTTCTGATTTCAAGACAGATGAGAGATATGGCCTGGACAGAAATGACAGGCCAAACTCTGAAAAACCGGAAGCCGGCAAGCCGGGTAATGGCAAGCCGGAGGTTCATAAGGTTGACAGACATTCTTCTCCATATGCGCCTGGTCATAAGTTTACATTCGGCAGCTATCTCGTGAAAGGGAATGTCGTGTATTATGAAGGACGTGCCTTGCCTGCAGCGCGTGCATCAAGTTTTAAGGACTATGGCAACGGATATGGCGCCGACTCATTCGATGTCTATTTCTGTGGCGTACAGATGGAAGATGTAAGCGCGACAAGGTTCGAAAGTCTCAGGGATGGATATGCCAAGAACGCCTTTTCTGTATATTTCCTTGGTAAGGAGATCGAAGATGCAAGACCTTCTTCTTTTGAAATACTTTCCAACGGTTACAGCAAGGACAGTTTTGATGTGTTCTTTATGGGAGAGACCATTGAAGGTGCATCCTCATCAAGTTTCACTATTCTCTCGGACGGCTACAGCAAGGACAATTTCAGTATATTTTATCTGACAGAGGAAATCGAAGGGGCAAGTCTGTCTTCCTTCTCTATTCTTCCTGAGGGGTATTCTAAAGACAGGTATAATGTCTACTATCTTGGAGTCGCCATTGAAGATGCCGATCCTTCATCATTCAGAGTGATAGGGAATGGTATGGCCGAAGATGGCAGGCGCAGATACAGATATGGTGAGATTGTAAGATAAGATATATGATTAAAACTACCTATTATCAGGATATGACGCGTCTTAACACTTTCGGGATGAAGGTGAAGGCTCGTTGTTTTGTTGAGTATGATTCGGTGGCTGATCTCGTGGACATCGAATTTGAGGAGCTTGCAAGGCCGGTACTGCACATCGGCGGCGGCAGCAATCTGCTGTTTACCGATGATTTCAAAGGTACAATTCTCCATTCCAAAATCAACTTCATCGAAATTCTGGAGGAATCTTCGGATTGTCCTTCTCCAGTTCTGGTCTCTGTCGGCGCCGGAGTAGTCTTCGACGATTTCTGCGCCTGGGCAGCCAAGGAAGGCCTTTGGGGCGTTGAGAACCTTTCGTATATTCCTGGAGAGGTGGGCGCGTCAGCTGTCCAGAATATCGGTGCATACGGTGTCGAAGTGAAGGATGTAATCAGGACGGTATATTGCTATGACACCGTTGAGGAGGAGTTTGTGAACTTCGATGTGGAGGATCTGGGATATGGCTACCGCGATTCGGCCTTCAAGGATCCTGAGATCAAGGGTCGTTACATCGTCACCCACGTAGTCTTTGCGCTTAGCCGTACGCCTCAGCCTAAACTTGATTACGGGCACTTGAAGGCTGCAGTTGAACCGAATGGAGTTACGCCAGAGGCTATCAGGAAAGCTATCATCAAGATCAGGAAGGAGAAGTTGCCGGAGACTTCTGTAATGGGTAGTGCCGGAAGCTTTTTCAAGAATCCTGTCATTGGGGCTGAACACTTTGAACGTATTGAGTCAGCGGCAAAGGCTGAGCTCGGTCAGGACTATAAAGTGCCTCATTATGACCTTCCGGACGGACTGGTCAAGGTGCCTGCCGCCTGGATGATCGAGCAGTGCGGCTGGAAGGGCCGTCGCAGCGGCGGTGCCGCTGTCTGGGAGAAGCAGCCTCTGGTCATTGTAAACTACACTGGAGAGGCATTTCCGGAGGAAATCATCGGCCTGGAACGCCGTATTGTGGCTTCTGTGAAGGCTAAGTTTGATATTGAGCTACACCCTGAGGTTGAGCATATCTGACACTAATCCGTTCACACCTGTATTTCTCCCAATCACACACAAAAGAGAACACTTTACATATTAGGTGCGCGTGTATTCCGTAACTTTATCGAAAACACACTAAACTAATATAAGTAATCCATGAAAAAAACAGTGTTCTTGACTGGTATCATCTTCTTTCTTGTAAGTTTGATGCCTGTTTTCACATTCGCTCAGAGCGGATATGAGGTTAAGGGAGTTGTTTACGATCAGGTGGGACCTGTCGCAGGTGCGACTGTCCTTGAAAAAGGCACTACCAACGGTACTGCTACAGGACTTGACGGAGACTTTATCCTTCGTGTCTCAAGCCCGAATGCAACAGTAGAGATCAGTTGCATCGGTTACAAGACTTTATTATTCACTGCAAATGCTGTTCCGGCTACAATCACCCTCGCAGAGGATTCAGAGATGCTGGAAGAGACAGTTGTTGTCGGATATGGTTCTCTCAGCAAAAAAGAGATTTCATCATCTGTTGTCAGCGTAAAGGCTGAAGACTTCAACAAGGCAGCTTCAGGTGACCCTATGCAGCTCCTCGTGGGTAAGGTAGCAGGTCTCAACATCGACATGTCGGCTGATGGTAACAGCACATCTTTCCAGATCCGTGGTGCTACTTCGATCAACGGTGGCAACTCTCCACTCGTCGTTATCGACGGTGTAGCAGGAGCTTCACTCAGCGACATCTCGACTCAGGACATCGAGTCTATCTCAGTGCTCAAGGACGGTGCATCAGCAGCAATCTACGGTACACGTGGTGCGAACGGTGTCGTTCTCGTGACTACACGCAGAGGTTCAGGCGAGGCTGGAAAGCTCAGAGTGACTTATGACTCTTACTATGCTATCCAGGCTCTTCACGATATGCCTGACGTCTACAACCTTGAGGAGTGGCTCGAGCTCAACAAGACCCGTGGTAAAGCTGACTACGGCGGACGTATCGACAAGGCTTACTGGAATGCTCTCCGCAACGACAAGCCTACTTACGACCTCAACCAGTACATCTCATTCGCAGGATCTACTTCAAAGAGCAACTACAACGTTTCATTCAACTACACAGACAGAAACCAGCTCTACAAGAACAACGATGTACAGACATACAACCTCAGGTTCCTCTTGGGCCAGAAGATGTTGAATGACGTCATCGAGACTACTACAATCGCAAGCCTCCGTGCTTATGTAAGCCACGGTAACGGCGGTAGCCTCACCGGTACTGTATTTATGAACCCTACTCAGCCGGTTTATGATGCAACAACTCCTACAGGTTACTATTGGCCGACAAGCTCTACAGGTGCAACAAACCCTGTCGAGAACAATCAGGTTCCTACAAACCAGAGTCACAGTACTACTCTCAATGTACAGCAGGATGTGAAGGCGACCCTCATCAAGAATGACAATCACCTCCTCACAATCAACGCAAACGCTGCTTTCGGTTACTATTCAACATACGGCCACAGCTACACTCCATCTACAATGCAGACTTGCCAGATGTGGAATAACTACGCTGGTTCTGCAAGCTTGGACAGCAGCAATAATCTTACAAGCAACTTCGAGGCAATGGTCAACTACAACCTCTCGATGGACAAGCACTCTCTCAAGGCTGTTGCAGGTTATTCATACCGTCAGTATATGGGCGAGAGTATGAATATGACCAACAGAAACTTCCAGTACGACCAGTTCTTGTGGTACAACATCGGTTCAGGTACTTACCTTGACGAGGGTCTCGCAAGTATGGGATCAAGCAAGTCATTCAACAAGCTCGCCGGTGTATTCGGTCGTGTAACATATTCTTGGAATGACCTCCTTACAGTGACAGGATCAGCTCGTTACGAGGGTAGCTCTAAGTTCGGTAAGGACAAGAAGTACGGTTTCTTCCCTTCAGTTTCAGCAGCTTGGACAATCTCTAATATGGGATTTATGGAAGGCACAGAGGGTTGGCTTGACGAACTCCGCGTCCGCGCTTCTTACGGTGTGACAGGACGTAACGCAGGTGGTGACTATGCTTCACTCTCTACTTACAACTCAAAGGGCAGCAACTATTATATGGATGGTCAGTGGGTACCAGGCTACGGTATCTCACGTAACCCTAACCCGAACCTCGGATGGGAGACTGCAGTAGTTTACAACTATGGTGTTGACTTCGAACTCCTCGACCGCAGATTGACAGGTAGCATCGAGTATTTCGACCGCCGTTCGGAGAACCTCCTCTATACATATACAGCTCCACAGCCACCATATGTATTTAGCTCAATCCAGCTCAACCTCGGTTCTACTCAGAACACCGGTGTTGAACTTGCCCTCAACTACCAGCAGCGTCTTGCAAAGAATCTCACTCTCAGCGTAGGCGGTACATACTCTTACAGCACAGCGATCCTCAAGAGCATCGGTAACGACGTTTACTCAGCTAACTTCGTAGACCTCTACAGCACAGGTGGACTCGGATCAAGCGACTACTTCTTCCGTCTCTATGAGGGTACTCAGATCGGTAGCCTCCGTGGTTTCGAGTATGCAGGTTACACTGAGGATGGTCAGCTCCTCCACAAGACAGCTGACGGCGGCACAGCAACAAAGACTGGTGTACAGGACAGCGACAAGGTTGTTATCGGTAACACCCTTCCTGAGCACGCATTCTCACTCAACGTTACACTTAAGTATAAGAACTGGGATCTCAGCATCAATGGTCGTGGACTCGCAGGACACGATATCTGGAACTCACAGCTCCAGAGCTTCGGTTATCCGGGTGTTGCAGCAGAGAACCTTCTCAAGAGTGCATACGAGAAATATCCTCACCTCACAGCGGACAACAACTACCTCAACTCATTCTTCCTTGAGGATGGTGACTGGTTCAAGATCGAGAAGGTATCTCTCGGTAGAAACTTCAAGTTCAAGAGCAATAAGGCAGGTTTCGAGAGCACATATGTTTACCTCGCTGCAACAAACCTCTTGACTCTCACTAAGTTCTCTGGAGTTGACCCATCGACTGTATCATCAGTTGGTCTTACCCCTGGTATCGCAGGTTCGACTTCACTTTATACTACCAAGATCACTCTTGGAATTTCAGCTAAGTTCTAATCTCAACGTGTAAAAAGGAAACATCAATATGAATGCTATAAAGAAAGTTTTATTGACTATCGCATCAGGACTTGCCCTCACCGGCTGTTTTGATATGACTGAGCATCCTTACACATTGCTTGATGCGTCTAACTATTTCACAGATGAGAATTCAGTCAAGCAGGTAATCGCACATATCTATGCTCAGGAGCAGAGCGACCTCTCAGAGTTGTACTGGTACGCTCAGGAGTTGTCAGCTGACCAGATCACCTGGCGTTCTTGGAACGGCGGATCTTGGGGTTGGGACTCAGGTGACAAGTTCGTGCTCTCTACACACACTTGGAATCCATCTTCAAACTATGTGAACAGAATCTGGAACGGTGCTTGGACTGCTATCGGACTCTGTAATAACTTCATCACTGACCTTTCAGGCATCAACGCTTCAGCTCTCGGCCTTTCAGAGGAGCAGAAGCAGGCTTACATCGACGAGGTACGTACATTCCGTGTGTATTGCTACTACAACGTATTCGAGGTGTTCGGTTCAGTTATTCCGTTGACAACATCTACTGACACATCAGTACTTCCTGTCAGCGCAATGGACGGTATCACATTCGAGGAAGGTAACGCTAAGATCTGTGACTGGATGATCCAGGAGCTTGACGAGACTCTTCCTTCACTCGATGCAAACGGCTCAGTAAACCGTTGTAACCAGGCTATGAACCGTATGATCAAGATGCGTATCCTCCTCAACTCTGAGGTGTTCACAGGACAGCCACGTTTCGATGAGTGTAAACTTCTTGCAAAGGACATCATCGACGGTAAGTTCGGTTCATACGCAATCGCTGATGACTACAAGGCTATCTACTCTGCAAACAACAACACTGAGTGCAAGGAGATCGTGTTCGCATTCTCAAGCGACGTAGTTTACAACAAGAGATCTACCAATATGCGTAACGGTCCGTTTATGAGCTACGTGTTCTCAGCTTACTTCAACACTAAGGAAGAGCACGCTGGTTGGAACTGCTGCTGCGTAACCCCTTCATTCGACAACTCAAACAACTTCTACAACCAGTGCGTTGAATTCGACGCTAACGGTACAGCAAGTGTTGTGAAGGATATGTACGACAAGGAACTTGCAGTATGCTTCCTTGATGAGCAGTATGGTGACAAGCTCGGAGCAGTTATGGAGCGTTATGACCCACGTGACATCCGTCTCGTTGCACCTTACAATGATGCAGCTGGAAACTGGGGCGGTCACTTTATGAAGGGCGTTATCCGCGCTGACTTCGGTAAGGGTGAGCTTCAGATGGCAGATGCAGACCGTGACGGACAGCCGCTTGTATACGTTGACCAGGTCGGTAACTTCCAGGGCAAGGGTGAGCACCCTCTCCAGGTAGTCGAGAACCCACGTTGGGGTGAGACTAACTCTGGTATCAGAGCTGCAAAATATCCTTACTACAACATCGACTCTCCTTTCAATTTCTGCGATCCAGACGTTGTTGAGTTCCGTCTTGCTGAGGTATACTACACTTATGCAGAGTGTCTCCTCCGTGAGGGTAACGCAAATGAGGCTAAGTCTTGGGTGAACCAGGTTCGTAAGAGATACTTCTCAGCTTCTGACTGGACAAACGGTTCAACAGTTGACGGAAGATCACTTGTAGGTGCACAGGATCAGGCTCCAAGAGGCTTCTCAGCAGAGTTCGATGAAGACAGAATGCTCAGCGAGTGGGGACTCGAGTTCTTTGACGAGGGACACCGTCGTCGTACAGACCTCCGTCGTTTCGACAAGTTCACTCAGGGCCAGTGGTGGTTCTTCGGTAGAGCTACTGAGGTTGGATATGACCTCCCTGCACAGCGTGACCGCAAGTACGAGTGGTTCCCAGTTCCAGACAGAGCATTGGCTGCTAACCCTGGTCTGACACAGAATCCAAGCTATATGTAATTTAGCAATGTATAAAGAATGGTGGTGGGGGCTGAAATCCTCCACCACTCTTTAAATACAGACATTCAATCCGTATGAAATCACTAGGCAAGGGAGTAGCCGTCATCCTGTCATTCGCCCTTATGCACGCGATTGTGACTGTTCTTTCGCGATGGCTGGGGCTGTCAGACGCCTTGTCCCTCACTACGCTTACTATGCTTATGGCAGTGACGCTCTGCCAGCTTGAAAAGACGCCTGTAGTGACTATGATCATAGCATTGGTCATAGTGAATTTCGGAGGATTTTACCTTGGTAAACTGATTGGAAAACTGCTCCATCTCTTTATCGAAAATACCTACATAAGAGGTGGTATTACCACTTTTACTGCTACTGTCCTGTTAGGTTTCTTTGTGCTCCTGATCATATCACTGCTCAAGCGAAGCAAAAGCAGATTTATCGTGATGGAGATAAATACGTATTGGATCCTACTCGTATTTACTGTCATCATTGTGGCCAGACAGAGCCTGGTGATGATCACTTCCCAAGCAAACTATGCAGGGACTACCACATTGAGCGTCATTATAGACTACACCTTCTGCTCGGTAGCATTGTGCTATCTTGCAATCAATGCCGTGAATGAGACAAGAAAGGCTCAAAAGGCCAACGAGATGTCCAACATCACTAATTACAGCTATATACGTCTCCAGCAGCAGGTGAAGCCGCACTTTATGTTCAATAACCTGAACATACTTAACAGTCTTGTGATAGAGAACAAGAACCAGGAAGCCTCATCGTTCATATATAAACTTGCCTATCTGTATAGGTATATGATTGAGAATGAGGAAGAAAGTCTGGTTACAATCCGCGAAGAACTGGATTTTGTAAACGAATATACGGACTTGATGAAGGTCAGGTTCGGATCATCCTTCGATGTGGTGAATGAAATTGATGAGGAAATTCTTCCTAATTTTGTTGTGCCTTGTTCCATTCAGCTTCTCATAGAGAACGCGATAAAGCACAACGGAGGTACGACGCAGACGCCGTTGAACATACGTATGTATAACACGGCTACCCACATAGTGATATGGAACAACAGGTTGAAGAAGAACACCTGTGAACCGACAACACACATCGGCCTTAATTATATACAGAAGTTGTACAGCGACTTAAGTCCCAAGGAACTGACAGTTGAATCAACAGAAGAAGAATTTATAGTAAGACTGCCGATAATAAGATAACCTAACCGGTAACCAGATATGAATATATTTATAGTTGAAGATGAGGTTGTAACCCAGATGGCTCTGGCAAGAATGCTGAACTCGACTTTCCCGGATGTGAAAGTCGTTGGAACAGCAAGGACAGTAAGAGAATCCGTAGATTTCCTGCGTTCGTGCGAAAGCGGGCAGCCTGATCTTATATTTATGGATGTGGAGCTTCAGGACGGTAACTGTTTCGATATATTCAGGCAGGTTGACATCACTTCAAATGTGGTGTTGACCACCGCATATCATAAATATGCAGTTGAAGCCTTCAGGGTAGGTTGTATAGATTACCTGCTCAAACCTATCGAACCTCAGGCCCTTTGTGGTGCAGTCGAAAGGTGCAGGAGAAATATGAATATAGTAAGCTCGAAAAGTCTTCTGACCTCGTTTGACGAATTTATGAAGAACAAGCCTATGGCTGACAGGAAGATCAAGAAGAGATTCATCATCAAACTCGGTGATAATTTCGTTCTTGTACCTGTGTCTGACATAGCATATTTCTACACAGAAGACAATGCAACATATATAGTTACCAAAGAGGGAGTGAATTACATCATCAACTTCCCTCTGGACGTGATAATCACTCAGATAGACCTCAGTGAATTCTTCAGGATCTCAAGATACTGCATTATTGCTCTTTCTGAGATAAGGGGAGTGGTCAAGATAAAGGGAGGTCGTCTTAAAGTAGTTACGGATTTTGAACCTAAATGTGAAATGACTGTTTCCAGGGCAAGAGTCGATGAGTTCCTGGAATGGCTTGCTTAATACTAAAAAACAATCATAATTATGAAGAATCTTTTTTCTGCCATCGCGATGGCATTGCTCGTTGTAGCTTGTACTGCGCCTGCACAGGTAGATCTGAAGGTCCCAGCACCTGAAGATGTGGTTATGTATCAGGTAAATCCGAGAAATTTTGCACCTGAGAATTCTTTCAATGCAGTCGTTTCTCACCTGGATTCAATCAAGACAATGGGCGCTAACGTGCTTTGGTTTATGCCTATTTATGAGATCGGTTCACTCAAGAGTGTAAACTCGCCTTACTCTATCAGAGACTACAGATCTGTAAACCCGGAGTTCGGTACAGTTGAGGATTTCAAGAATCTTGTTGCCGAGAGCCACAAGAGAGGTATGATCGTGATCATTGACTGGGTTGCAAACCACACATCGTGGGACAGCCAGTGGATCTACGACCATCCTGAGTGGTACACTCACGATGAGAATGGAGAGATCATTCCACCTGCAGGAACAGGCTGGAACGATGTTGCTGACCTTGACTTCAGCAAGCCTGATATGTGTCAGGAGATGATCGACGCGATGAAGTTCTGGGTAGAGGAAGTCGGAGTGGACGGTTTCCGTTGCGACGCTGCGGATTTCGTGCCGTATGAGTTCTGGCAGGACTGTCTCCAGCAGCTTAGAGCAATCGAGGGCAAGGAGCTCCTTATGCTTGCTGAGGGTGAGAGAAAGGATCATTTCGAGGCAGGATTTGATATGAACTATGCCTGGGGCTGGCTTGCAGCGCTCAGAAGAGTCTACAATGGCAACACATTCAACAGACAGCCTGGTCAGGGAAGAAGAGCTGGCGGTCCTGTGCCTGTAAGCTCACTCTTTACAGCAGACTCTCTTGAGTATGCCGGCCTTCCTGAGGGCAAGGTGAAGCTCCGCTTTACAACCAACCACGACGAGTGCGTGAAGATGTCTCCTGTACGCGAGTTCTTCGGCACAGAGGGCTCTATGGCTGCATTTGTGGCTACTGCATACATCCACGGTGGTATCCTCGTGTATGGTTCTCAGGAGGTAGGTTATCCTGGAAAGATCAACTTCTTCAATTACGTTGACATTGACTGGGAGGCAAATCCTCATATGTACAAAGAGTACTGCGACCTCATCGCTGCATACAACGCAGAACCTGCCCTCAGAATGGGATCTCTTGTTCCGTATCCGGACAACAATGTCCTGATGTTCGAGAGAGTATATGGTGAGGATAAGATCCTTGTAGTCATCAATATGAGAGACACTCAGCATCATATCGAACTTCCTCAGCAGTGGAAGGGACGCACTTGCACTGACGTCGTTTCAGGCGAGACTGTGACACTTCCTTCGGGAACTGAGCTCCTCAGACCTTTCGAATATTACGTAGTGAAATAATACCTTAAACTATGAAAAAGTTTGTCAGCATTTTCTTGCTCGCGATCTGTTGCGTGTCAGCGCACGCAACAGACATCCAGCGAGTAGATCCTCCTTTCTGGTATGCCGGAATGAAAAACACCGAGCTTCAGATTATGTTCTATGGTCAGAAGATCGCAGAATCTTCCTTCTCTATGGAGAAATATGAAGGAGTGACCGTCAAGGAGGTCTGTCAGGTGGAGAATCCTAACTACCTGTTCGTCTATCTCGATGTCACCGCAAAGGCAAAGCCTGGTAACCTTACTTTCCAGTTCAAGGAAGACAGGAAGGTGACAAAGCGTGAGTTTGAGCTCCGTCCGAGGAATGAAAAGCAGGGTGCGATGGGATTTACTCCTGCAGATGTGCTCTACCTTATTATGCCGGACCGTTTCGCGAATGGAAATCCTGACAACGACAATCTCGACGGTTACATCGCAAACCGTCAGGGCGGAGGACGTCACGGTGGTGATCTTCAGGGAATTATGGATCACCTCGATTATATCGATGACCTTGGTGTGACAGCTGTGTGGCTCAATCCTATCCAGTTCAACAAAGGAAACAATTCCCACGGTTATTCGATCTCAGACTATTATCTCGTGGAGCCTCGCCTTGGATCAAACGAAGAGTATTGCGCAATGATTGATGCTGCTCACGCAAAGGGCATCAAGGTGGTTATGGATATGATCTTCAACCACAGCGGAAGCTCGCACTGGTGGATTACCGACGTACCTACTTCAGACTGGTTCAATCAGAATGACCAGGCTGTGAAGACAGGTGAGAGGATAAAGGAGCAGGAAGCTAATCGTGGAAAGCAGCAACAGCAGCAGCGCCAGTTCAGCGGTTATCGCAGGCAGCAGGTACAGATGCCTGCGACTGTAGCTGAGTTCGAGGCGCTTCCACAGGAGCAGAAAGATGCGCTTATCAGACAGCACACCCACAATGAGGATGCATTGGTGACCACAACGCATTACAAGTGGACCCTTCTTGATCCGCACGCACCTCAGACAGAAAAAGACATCCTTGTACAGGGATGGTTCTCAGGTGGAATGCCTGACTTGAATCAGAAAAACCGTCACCTCGGCACTTACCTCATCCAGAACAGTATCTGGTGGATCGAGTACTCGAGAATCGACGGTATCAGAATGGACACCTATCCTTACGCAGACTTTGACTTTATGGCAAGATGGTGCGAGGAGATCAACAACGAGTATCCGGACTTCAACATCGTAGGTGAGGGATGGTATCCGCGTAACTCGGCCGCAGGTTGGTGGCAGGGTGGTTCTACCGTACACAATTCGGACTCAAAGCTCAAGACCGTTATGGACTTTGACCTTACCTTCACGACTCAGAATGAGATCCTTAAGGAGAGCAACACAAGCGAAGGCTCAGAGGCAGGACTCTTCAAGATGTATGAGTGCGTGACACAGGACTTCCTGATCCCGGATCCGAACTATGTGCTCACTTTCCTTGACAACCACGACATCGCAAGATTTATGAAGCCTGGCGATCCGATCTGGAAGTTCAAGCAGGGACTCGCTTTCCTCCTTACCACAAGAGGAATCCCACAGATCTATTATGGAACTGAAATTATGATGGGAGTGACCGGCACAGACCAGCTGCGTGCTGACTTCCCAGGAGGATGGGCAGAGGACGAGAAGTCGGCCTTTACTGCAGAAGGCAGAACTCCGGAGCAGAATGAGAGCTGGAACTTTGCAAGTACCCTTCTCAACTGGAGAAGGACTTCAAAGGCGGTGGCAGAGGGTAAGCTCATCCATTATACACCGGACAACAGGACAAAGTGCTACGTCTATGCCCGTACAAACGGTGAGGAGACCGTTTTGGTGATTCTTAACGGCAGCGACACAATGAGACTCGTGGATATGCACAGATTCTCAGAGGTCGTAAAGGACAACACAAAGGGTAAGGATGTTGTGACAGGAGAGGTTGTAGACCTTACTTCTCTTGTGAAGATCGAGCCAAGAGGCGTGTATGTACTTGAACTAAGCAAATAACACTGAAATATGAAGAACATAAGATTGGCATTGGTGGCGGCTATGCTGCTTCTCTTTGCCGGATTCAAAGCTGAAGCAGCTGAAATCCAGCATCTCGATCCTCCTTGCTGGTGGGTCGGAATGAAGAATACAGAACTCCAGATTATGGTTCACGGACCGGAGATCTCAAAGTCAAAAGTGGAGATCAAGTATCCGGGAGTGACCATCAAGGAAGTGGTCAAGACAGAGAACCCTAACTATCTCTTCATCTATCTGAACATCGCTCCTAAGACCAAGCCGGGCAAGATGGACATCGTCTTCAAGGAAGGCAAGGAGAAGACTGTCTATGAGTACGAACTTCTTCCAAGAAGCAAGAAGGAGGGAGCCGCAGGATTCACTTCTGCCGACGTCCTCTACCTTATCACTCCAGACCGTTTCGCAAACGGTGATCCTTCAAACGACACCATCGGTGGCGCGAGAATGAGCCGTGAGAGATCCGGTGCAAGACACGGTGGAGACATCAAGGGTGTGACAGACAACCTCGATTACATCAAGGACCTTGGCGTGACAGCCATCTGGCTCAACCCTGTACAGGAAAACAATGCCAACACCTATCACGGCTACGCGATCACAGACTTCTACGACGTTGACCCTCGTTTCGGTACAATGGCGGAGTACATCGAGATGATCGACAAGGCACACGAGAAGGGTCTCAAGGTGGTTATGGATATGATCTTCAACCACTGCGGAAGCTCACACTGGTGGATGAACGACCTTCCTACAGGTGACTGGCTCAACTTCAACAATACATATGTGCCTACAAGCCATCAGAAGTGGACTCAGGTGGACCCTCACGCCGCACCGTCAGAGAGAAAGCTCTTCACAGACGGTTGGTTCAACGCCGGAATGCCTGACCTGAACCAGAAGAACCCTCTCGTTAGCGACTATCTTATCCAGACATCTACCTGGTGGATCGAGTACGCAAGAATTGACGGTATCCGACAGGATACACATCCTTATATGGATGCTGAATTTGCTGCAAAGTGGTGCAAGGCTACAATGGACGAGTATCCTGAATTCAACATCACAGGTGAGACCTGGTACCCTGTGGGCAGCGGTTTCCCAGCTTGGTGGCAGAAGAATTCGAAATTCAGCCCTATCAACAGCAACCTTACTTCGGTAATGGACTTCAACCTTGCGTTCATCGTTCCGACTGCGTTTACAGACACAAACATTCCGGACGACGGAAAGGCTCAGGGTCTGTTCAATATCTACGTTTCGATGGCGAACGACTTCCTTTATCCGGATCCGAACAGCGTCCTCATATTCCTTGACAACCACGACCTCGGACGATTCTCGACTACCGAGGACGTAGGTCTGAACAAGTACAAGCAGGGTGTTGCCTTCATCCTCACTACTCGTGGTATCCCGCAGATCTACTACGGTACTGAGCTTCTCTTTACAGGTACAAAGCAGGAAGGTGACGGTGTCATCCGTAAGGATATGCCGGGCGGATGGGAAGGTGATGAAAGGTCTGTCTTTACAGCTGAGGGCAGAACTGCTGAGGAAAATGAGGCGTGGAACTATATGAGCCGCATCCTCAACTGGCGTCAGAACTCAAAGGCGGTGAAGCACGGCTCGCTGATTCAGTACGCTCCGCTTCACGATCACGGAGACTGCTATGTATATGCAAGAATCAAGGATGACGAGACAGTTCTCGTTGTGCTCAACGGCTCTGACAACGATGTGACCATCGATATGTCGAGATATGACGACGTGATGAAGAACTTCACCGCAGGTGTGGACGTGATCACAGGCGAGAACTTCGACCTCACAGGTACCCTCGATGTGCCGGCAAGAGGTACATATATCTTCGATCTTAAGGAGCTTGCCCCTAAGGCTCCTACATCGGTGAACATTCCTGCTCCTGAGTACGCACAGTTCTCGGAGGGTCTCATCGACAACATTACAGCTCAGGGCTGGCTCAAGGAGATCCTTGTACGCCAGCAGGAAGGCCTCACAGGTCATCCTGAAGCTATGGCCTATCCTTACAACTCTTGCCTGTGGGCAGGAGAACTTGAGAGAGACTCAGAGTCTCGTGGCGCTGACTGGTGGAGATTCGAGCAGACTGCATACTATCTTGACGGAATGACCAGACTCGGTTATCTCCTCGATGACGAGAAGTTCCTCAAGATCTGGCAGGAGAACATTGACTATGTGCTCGCACATCCGCTTCCAGCAAAGAAGGGTATCGACATCGAGACCCAGAAGAAGATGGAGCAGGAACGCAGAGCTCAGAGGGGAGGACAGCGTGGCAATTTCGATGCTCAGGTGTCTGCGGATCCACGTCTTCGCCAGAGAATGGCCGCTCAGCAGGCCCGTCGCGAGAAGCAGATGAGGATCAATGCTATAGACCGTCCTGAAGGACGCCTCGGCCCTGAGACCAGTTCTATGGCCTGGCCGTTTGCTGTGTTCTTCAGAGCAGTGCAGGCTTATTATGAGGTTACAGGTGATCCACGCATTCCGGAGGCACTTGAGAAGAACTACCTCTCATATCCTGTTGAGGAACTTGGAATGGACCGTTTCGTGGTCAATGTAGAAGGCATCCTCTGGACATATTCGATCACTAAGAATCCGGCTCTTCTTGACCTTGCCATCAAGGCTTGGGATGAGGACGCTTCAAACCTTACGCAGGAGACTTGTCTTGACGATTCAGAGTTCCATATGCACGGTGTGACTATGAACGAGCTGATGAAGATCCCTATGATCCTCTATGCACACACCGGCAAGGAGGAGTACCTCCAGGCAGCTCTCAAGGCTGATTACAAGATGGAGACCCCTAATATGCTCATCGACGGAATCAATTCCAGTACAGAGGCTCTTGCTGGCAATGATCCGCTTGCAAGCCACGAGACTTGTGACGTGACAGACTACACCTGGACTATGGGCTACTACCTTATGACTACAGGAGATGCGCAGTGGGCTGACAGGATAGAGAAAGGTATCTTCAACGGCGGACTCGGATCAATCACAAAGGATTTCCGTTCGATGCAGTATTTCTCTTGCCCTAACCAGTTCATCGCGACAGGTAATTCCAACCACAACGGCTTCAAGTACGGTCTGACCTGGATGGCTTACCGTCCTATCCACGAGACAGAGTGCTGCATCGGCAACCTTCACAGATATATGCCTAACTATGTAGCCAGAATGTGGCTGAAGGATAAGAAAGGCCACCCTGTAGCTGCGCTTTACGGCCCTTCATCAGTGGTTTACGATCTTGGAGAAGGTGTCACTGTGAAGATCGACGAGATCACTGAGTACCCGTTCGAGGAGCAAGTCAAGTTCAAGTTTACATTCTTCAAAGATGGAAAGAGATCTAACGAGTCTCACGCAATGGATTTCACTTACAGAATTCCTGGCTGGTGCAAGGCTGCCGAGACAGGTTTCCATACCGAGAGCAAGGAGTGGAAGAGCGGTGACGTTTTCACTGTAAGACTCCCGATGCAGATCGAGGTTGTGGACAATCCTGTTCAGGGAAAGTGCATTCAGAGAGGCCCTATCGTGTACTCTTACGCTATCCCTGCAAACTGGGTTGAGGACAACAAGATCTATGACAACCTTGCAGGAAAGGTGTCTGCAAACCCTGACTTCAAGAGCTGGGAGCTTACTCCTGCCGGAAAGTGGAACTACGGACTTGTAAATAGCATGCTCAGAGGTCTCAGAGTACAGAGAACCGGCAGCAAGGGTTTCCCATTCGATCCGGAGTCAGTGCCTGTTAAGATCAGAGTACCTGTAAAGGCTGTCAAGGGCTGGACTCTCAAGGAGGACAGATTCACCCCAGCGCTTCCGGAGATTGTAGAGGCTGAAAGTGACGAAGTCGAGTTCATCGAACTTGTTCCGTACGGCAGTACAACACTCCGACTCACTACCTTCCCGGTGTTTGAGTAAAAAATACGTAATTACATAACACTAAAGCTATTATAATGAAAGTTAAGAGATTTTTAGCAGCCTTTTTTGCAGGTCTGCTTGCCCTTACCAGTGCCTTTGCAGTCGAAAATGACCCTGTTGCCAATCCGAAAGCACAGGTTGTAGCAGGCAACGCAAGATTCACTGTACTCACAGACAGACTCATCAGAATGGAGTGGGCTGAGAACGGAAAGTTCGAGGACAATGCCACACTCGCGATAATCAACAGAAACCTTCCAGTACCTGCTTTCACTACAACAAAGACTGGCGAAGGCGTACAGATCAAGACAGGCGCATTGACTTTGAAATATAATGGAAAAGGTAAGTTTGACCAGAGCAACCTTTCTGTAACATTCAAACTCAACGGCAAGACAGTGACTTGGTATCCTGGAAAAGAGGACACAGGCAACCTTATGGGAACTGCCCGTACTCTCGACGGATGTATGGGACCTGAAAAGATCAACAACAACGACCCGATGGAGCTCGGTATCGTTTCACGCGACGGTTGGGCGATCGTTGACGAGAGCCAGCGCCATATCTTCGTGAAGGATGACTCTGATTGGGGAGAATGGGTGCAGGCGCGACCTGAGGGTGATGTGCAGGACCTCTATATCTTCGCATATGGCCACGACTACACCGCAGCCCTTGCTGACTTTACAAAGGTGGCAGGAAAGATTCCTCTTCCTCCTAAGTACGTGTTCGGTTACTGGTGGAGCCGCTATAAGGCATATTCGGCTGACGAACTCATCGACCTTGGCAAGGAGTTCCGTACCAGAAACATCCCTATGGACGTGATGATCATCGATATGGACTGGCACGAGACCTGGCAGAGAAGCTCACGCACTCACCGCAGGGACGAGTTCGGCCAGAGCATAGGTTGGACAGGCTATTCTTGGAACAGGGACCTCTTCCCTGACACCAAGGGTTTCCTTGCAGAGCTCCACGATATGGGCTTCAAGACAGCTCTCAACCTCCATCCTGCATCAGGTATCAGCGTGAGAGAGGACAGCTATGAGGATTTTGTGGCTGACTATCTTTCAAGAACAGATGACTACGATGGTCCTGAGGGTTACATCTACAAGGGTGGCGATAAGATCACCGACAAGAGAACTGCAGTAAAGGGTTACCGAGCTACAGTGCCTTTCAGAATGTCGCAGCAGGAGTGGGCTGACGCTTACTTCAATTCTGTGATCCATCCGCTTGAGGCAGAAGGAATCGACTTCTGGTGGCTTGACTGGCAGCAGTGGAAGCTCAGCAAGTATGTTGACAACCTCAGCAATACATTCTGGCTCAACTACACCTTCTTCAACGACAAGGTAAGACGCAACCGCGACAAGTCTGCTGAAGAGAGCGAGAGACCTATGACATACCACCGTTGGGGTGGTCTCGGAAGCCACCGCTATCAGCTCGGCTTCTCGGGTGACACACACATTCTTTGGGATGTGCTCGGCTATCTTCCATATTTTACAGCTACAGCCTCTAACGTGGGTTACGGCTATTGGGGCCACGACCTCGGCGGACATATGCAGAGAGGCCAGATTCCTACAGATCCTGAACTCTACACAAGATGGCTCCAGTACGGAGTCTTCTCGCCACTCTTCAAGACTCACTGTACAAGCTCGGAGATCATCGAGAGACGTATCTGGACATTTGAGAACCATTATGAGCATATGAAGGACGCATTCGAGCTCCGCTATGCACTCACTCCATATATCTACGATGCCGCAAGACAGACCTACGACACAGGTGTATCACTCTGCCGCCCTATGTACTACTCTAACCCTGAGAAGGCTGAGGCTTACGACTACAAGGAGCAGTATATGTTCGGAGACAACATCCTCGTGGCTACAGTATGTCAGCCTGTGGACACTCTCACAGGTGTTGCAAAGAGAGATGTATGGTTCCCTGCAGGCAATGACTGGTACGATATGGCTCATCTCCAGATGATCAAGGGCGGAAGCAAGAAGACCCTTGAGTACACTATCGCAGAAAACTGCTGGTTCGTGAAGGCCGGTGCGATCATCCCAATGGCTCACGAGGGCATCCAGAACCTCCAGGACAAGACAAATGCCCTCCGCATCTATGTGGCTCCGGGCAAGGGCAAGTCTACATACAGACATTATGAGGATGACGGCGTAAGCCAGGCATACGAGACAGACTATGCTACAACCGACATCACCAAGAATGCCACATCGTCATCTTGCACAGTGACAATCGGAGCACGCAAGGGCTCTTACAAGGGTATCGACGCTCAGAGGGACCTTACAATCGTTCTCGGCGGTCTCAGCAAGAAGCCTGCTTCAGCTAAGATCGGTGCAGAGAACCTTGAGGTAACCTACGACGCAGCTTCCAAGGAGGCAAGCGTGAAGCTTCCTGTCCTCCAGGCAGATTCACCTGTAACAGTTGTCATCAAGTACTAAGGCTATATGAAAAGATTTTTCTACTTATCAATATTGCTCGTAGCAGCTGCTTGTGCAGGGCCGAAATTCGACCCTGCCAAGGTGGCTGATGCAGATGCGACCCAGGTTGCTCACGTTGAACCGCTGTCCTGGTGGACAGGAATGAAGACACCTCTCCAGCTTCTTGTCAATGGAGAGAACATCTCGGCGTACGACCTGACAATAGAAGGTGGCAGGGGAGTCTCTGTAAAGGAGATCCACAAGGCAGACAGCCCTAACTACGTCTTTGTAGATGTTGAGGTAAATGCCAATGCAGCCCCCGGAACCTACTACCTTGTATTCAGCAAGGACGGTCAGTCATTCAAGTGGCCGTACGAGATCGCTGCACGTGAGGCGGGCTCGGCAGAGCGCGCAAGCTTCACAACTGCGGATATGGTCTATCTCATTATGCCGGACCGCTTTGCCAACGGTGACCCGGGCAATGACTCTACAGATGACACAGCTGAGGACGCAGACAGAACAAGACTCGGCGGTCGTCACGGAGGTGACATCCAGGGTGTGATCGACCATCTCGATTATATCGCTGAGCTCGGAGCGACAGCAATATGGGCAACTCCGTTCCTCCTCGATGACGCAAGAAGAGGGTCGTACCACGGCTATGCAGCTTCGGATTATTACAAGATTGACCCTCGTTTCGGAACAAACGACCTTTATAAGGAATATGTGGACAAGGCTCACGAGAAGGGCATCAAGATCCTTATGGACATCGTGACTAACCACTGCGGAAGCGAGCACTGGTGGATGAAGGACCTTCCTTTCCAGGACTGGGTGCACCAGTTCCCTTCATACACAGGAACAAACGGCAAGTTCTCTACTCATATGGACCCTAATGCCTCTGAGAGAGACCTGAACTACCACGAAAGCGGATGGTTCTCACGCGCAATGCCGGATATGAACCTTGACAATCCTTACGTGCTGAAGTATTTCCAGCAGTGGGGTATCTGGTGGATCGAGTTCTCAGGCCTGGACGGCTTCAGAGTGGACACTTATCCTTACAACGAGAAGCAGCCTATGGCTGACTGGTGTGCGGCTATCGTCAACGAGTACCCGAACTTCAATATAGTAGGTGAGTGCTGGACCGGAAACATCCCTCAGCTTGCATACTGGCAGGGTGGAAACGCCAACAACGACGGTTTCAACTCGAACCTCCCGTCAATTATGGACTTCCCGCTTCACGATGCCATCCGTTCAGGTCTGGCACCGGCTCAGCAGGGCAGAAACTCAAGAGGCGGAAGCATATCCAGAGTCTATGACATCCTTGCAAATGACTTCATCTATCACGATCTTTCGAAGATGCTCATCTTCCCTGGCAACCACGACACAGACCGTATCGGAGATGTTGTCGGAAAGTCAGCTTCAAAGCAGAAGATTGCAATGGCTATGATGGCTACAATGCGTGGTATCCCGCAGATCTTTGCCGGTGACGAGATGATGTTCGTGTCAAAGGATCCTCGTTCGGGACATCCTGGTCTGAGAGTTGACTTTCCGGGCGGTTGGCCGGGAGACGAACTTGACTGGTTTACAGAGGCAGGAAGAAAGGAGATGACAGTAAATACTGCAGGTGATGAGGTCGAGAAAGGCCAGGCTGCAGACCTGTTTGACTATGTCAGCCACCTCTTCCAGTGGAGAAAGACCAAGGAAGTGATCCACAGCGGCAAGACCCTTCATTTTATGTCAAGAGGCAACAACTACGGCTACTTCCGTTACAATGACACAGATGCTGTGTTTGTCTTCGTAAATGCTTCAGCAGAGCCAGTAAATGTCCCTTGGTCGACATATGCAGAGATCGGCGAAAGCCTCAAGGACGGCAAGGATGTGATCACAGGAGAGTCGGTAGCTATAACTGACGAGACTGTAGTTGCGCCTGAAACAGCCCTCATCGTTGAATTCAAAAGATAGATTCTATGTTTAGGAATATATTGACAATAGTCGCCGTATCTCTCGGCCTTGCACACGCAGCGGCCGCTGAGACGGTCCTGTACCCGGCAGTGCCGGGTATGAGGACGAGCGAGGTGTATTCCATCGCTGTCAACGGTGAAAATGCCTGGGTTGAGGCAGTTGGTCCGGGTGGAATGGAAGACCTTCACACCCTGAACTTCTCTGCGGAAGGCAAGCAGACTATCGTCATCTCAGTAAATGAGGACATAGAAAGCTACACAATCCAGCCCAAGAGCTATGGAATAAAGGGAGAGACCGACGGCAAGACCCTTACCGTCAGCATTGACGAGCCGATGAAACTTTATATCAGGATCAACAACCTCCCTTATCTTGCAGTCTTCGCCAACCCTCTTGAAAAGAAAGCGCCTTCAAAAAAGGACAAGAATGTGGATTATTATGGCCCAGGCAACCACGATGTTGGAGAAATCAACGTCCGTGACGGCCAGACCATATATATAGCAGGAGGTGCGAACGTGAACGGACGCCTCGTCGGCACGGCGAAGAACGTCACAATCTGCGGACGCGGCTCATTTACGGGCAACGCAAGACTCAACGATTGCGAAAACCTTGTGGTCGATGGCATATATATGAGGAATACCCGCGGATGGGCGAACACCATCACCATCAGCGTCAACACGACATATCACAATGTAAAGATATTCAGCCACACAGGTGTGTGGGGTCTTGACGGCATCAATCCGGTGTCCTGCAAGGGCTTTGATATCGATGACTGCTTCATCCGTACAAGAGACGACTGTATTGCCATCAAGTCCAACGGCGATCCAGAGAAATTTGACCTCAGCTCCCGTGATATAACCATCCGTAACAGCACAATGGTCGGTTGGGACCACGCGGACGGTGTCACTCTTGGCTTTGAGCTCAATGGCGGTGTGGTAGAGAACATCAAAGTCTATAACTGCGACATCTTGTCTGCAAGAGGTTCGGGAAGAACCGGCGGTCACGCTGCTTTCAGCATAGTCTGCGACGGAGCATCAGAGGTGAAGAACATCTTCTTTGAAGACATCCGTGTGGAGGCTGCAATCGAATACAAGAACCTGGAGATCATCCTTACAGAGGCTGAACGCTACGGAAACGGTAGAATGGGTTCCATTTCCGGTGTCTATCTCAAGAACATCTCCTGGGAGAATGCCTTCAAGCCATTCACTATCGTAGGACATCCTACAAAGTATGTGGAGAACGTAGTGTTCACCAACTGCTATGTCGGCGGCAAGCTCCTGACAGGAGTGGAAGATGCCGATTTCCAGATGGAATTCACCAGAGACATCGTATTTGTTCCTGGTGGAAAAGTAAAATATGAAAGATATCCTGAACAGGACGGAGAAATCAAGTCAAGAGTTTCCGGTCAGAGAAGGATACAGAGATAAACCATTAATGCATTTTGTTGGTTAGTAATGCATTAAAAATGCCGGCCTGGTTGTGAAATCAGACCGGCATTACCTTATTATTACGGTAAGAACTTATTACTTTCTTAAGATATAGTACTGATAAGGCTCCATTGCCATCTCCATAGTCGGCACGATAGTCTCACCGGTCATAAGATCAGTAACTTCCTTTCCGATGAAATCAAGCGGAACCCTTACAGTAGCTGCTTCGTTCTTGGTGTTTACCATCACAGTAAGCATTTCGCCCTTTGAATTCTTGTAAGTCATCTTGGCGACATTGCCTGTGTTTGCAAAGACAGGGTCAGCAACGCGAACGTCTCTTGTGCTGTTGAATGCCTGCATTACCTTGATGTACTCTTCGGTGTAGGCCTTGTTTGAGTCCCACTTCATCACATTGTTAGAGAAGAATGACAATGACTTGCTGTAACCGATCTCCTGTGAACTGTAGATGAGAGGGCAACCCTCAAGCATAGTTGCAGTCACGAAAGCCGCCATAGCGCCTCTTTCGCCGCCATAACGTGAAATTGGGGACTTCTCTGATGCAGTGTCGTGGTTGATGATGTATCTCATTCTTGTCTTTCCTTCAGGCACGTTCGACATATCCTTGTTGAACGCCTCGAAGAGAGTGGATGCACCACCCTTTCCTCCGAATACATTCTCGAGAGTACCAGGGAAACTCCACGCATACATTACGTCAAAACCGACCTCATAGATCCAGCTCTTGTCGCCTTCGGCGAGGAGGATGATGTCTGAATCGAGTGTTCTGAGGTATGCAAGAGCCTCTGTCCAGAAATCCTGAGGAACACCCTCTGCATAGTCACAACGGAAACCGTCTACTCCTGCCTCTGTCACCCAAAAAGCCATAGCGTCCTTCATAGCCTGGCGCATCTCTGCATTGCCGAAGTTCAGGTCAGCTACGTCTGTCCAGTTGAAGCCTGGAGGGGAGATGATGTTTCCTGATGCGTCGGTTGAATGCCATCCTTTGTTCTTTGTCCAAGGATTGTCCCACGATGTGTGGTTGGCAATCCAGTCAAGTATGACCTTCATACCGAGATCGTGAGCCTTCTTTACAAGGTTCTTGAGGTCATCGAGGGTACCATACTGAGGATGAACCTTTGTGAAGTCCTTGATGCAGTAAGGAGAGCCGATGGCCTTCTCCTTGCCCTGCTCGCAGATAGGCATAAGCCAGATCACGTCTACGCCGAGATCCTGGATGTTCTCAAGACGTGCGGTAATCGCGTTAAGCTGGTTGGTTGTAGCAAAAACGCGTGGGTTAGCTTCATAGAAGACATAGGAAGCATCCGGCTTTTCGTTAGGGTCACCGACCGGTTTCTGCTCCTGAGGCTTCTCAGAACAACTGACTGCGCCCATAAAGAACGCAGCCAGTATATAGAGTAATGATAAATTCTTGAAATTCATATGAATTATTCAATAGGTGTAACGCCTTCAGCAGTAACTGTGAGGAAGTAGTCACGGTCAGCTCTTACGTTGTAGTCAGAAAGCTGTGTACCGCCACCATTGTTGTTGAAGATGAGGTTGCAAGAGCCACCGAAGTTAGCTGCAGGAACTGTGAACACCTTGTACTCCTTGCTATTTACAGTCTCTGTAGCGTATGTTCCGCCTGGCCATCCGCCGAATGCCTCGCCGTCGCCCCAAGAGTAAAGTGTGATTGCCTCCCAACCTGTCTGGTCGTCAACGTAGATCTTTACATCAGGAGCTGCTCCGAGCTCAGCTGCAGTCTCACCTGCGATGATGAAGTTGTATCTTGCGCTAGTCACTGCAGGGCAGTCGTACTGAGTACCGTTGTTGTCATTCATAATAGGGTTGTAACCCAATTCGTAAGCGTCAGCAGTTACATCGATACGTGCGTAAGGAACGCCACCGAGAGTTACATAGTTCTCGAGCTGAGTACCAGGCCAGCTGCCGAATACCTCAGATGCACCCCAAGCGTAAATGTATGTAGCTGCATAACCAGTGTTGTTCTGGATGAAGAAAGTAACTGCTACAGGCTCAGCTGGAGTCTCTGGCTCCTCTGGTGTTTCAGGCTCCTCTGGAGTCTCTGGAGTTTCAGGCTCTTCTGGAGTCTGACCTGGAGTTGTACGGTTGAATGGATCTTCAATTGCCTCGCAATCCTTCTCGTTGTAGATTACAAAGAAGAGGTCAACTACCTCAGCGCTGAATGTTACAGGTACATCGTCTGTCTGAGTGCCGCCACCGTTGTTGTTGAAGATGAGGTTCTGCGCCTTGCCCTCAACGTCAGCGATTGCATACTCGAAGTAAGTGTACTCAACGTCAGCGATGATCTCAGTACCTGTAGGCTGTGCGCCTGGCCAGCCGC
>JAFZED010000046.1 GCA_017560825.1 Bacteroidales bacterium
CCGTTCCAAAGGATAGTCTTAGAGTTCATAAGAACCTCCTCCCACATAGCGAGAGTGCTTGGAGCTGCGTCCATACCTTCCCAACCGTCAGGAATCTCTGAGTTGAGGCAGATCTTGGTGTTAGCGTCGTTAGAGAAATCGTCAGCGATCACAACCTCCTTAGAGAGATAGATCTTCACGCCCTTCTCCTCTGCCTTCTTGAGAGTGTCGAGAGCGAGCTGCATCTGATCGTCCTCACAGAGTGAACGGCCGATCTGACCACCCTGAGCCTTCTTGAATGTGTAGACCATACCACCACCGATGATCATATTGTCAACTGCATCGAAGAGCTTCTCGATGATAGTGATCTTTGAAGAAACCTTTGCACCACCTACGATAGCTGTCACAGGGTGCTCAGGAGTCTTGAGAACGTGGTCGATAGCCTTGATCTCGCCTTCCATCACGTAACCGAACATCTTGTCGTTAGGGAAGTAGTCAGCGATGAGTGCAGTAGAAGCGTGTGCACGGTGTGCAGTACCGAATGCGTCGTTGATGTAGCAGTCAGCGTAAGAAGCAAGCTTCTTCACGAACTCCTTCTGGTTCTCCTTTACAACTGCCTTTGCAGCCTTCTTCTCTTCGTCTGTAGCGAACTCGCCTCTTGGCTTGCCCTCCTCCTCAGCATAGAAACGGAGGTTCTCGAGTACGAGGCACTCACCCATCTTGAGGGCAGCTACCTGCTCGTCTGCAGCCTGGCAGTCGTCAGCGAACTTGACAGGTGCTCCGAGGAGCTCCTCAACGCGGCCGAGGATGTGCTTGAGAGAGAATTTCTCAGTAACGCCCTTTGGACGGCCAAGGTGTGACATAACGATCACAGCACCACCCTTCTCAAGAACTTTCTTAAGTGTAGGGATAGCAGCACGGATACGTGTGTCATCAGTGATCTCCATCTTCTCATTGAGAGGAACGTTGAAGTCTACGCGGACAATAGCTTTCTTGCCGGCGAAATCGTAAGTGTCAATAAACTGTTGCATAATTGTATAGTAATGTTTGTTGTTTTCTAAATCCGAGCAAATTTAGTAATTTTCGTGGAAATACAAGAATTTACCTATCTTTGCGAGGTAAAAATATATCCATATGATGACCATTGAAAGCCCAGGTGCATTCTGGAAAGACTACGAACTCATTGATTCCGGCAATTTCGAGAAACTCGAAAGATTCGGACCGTTCATTATGGCACGCCCCGAGCCTAAGGCCCTGTGGGAAAAGTCCCTCTCTGAAGGAGAGTGGAACAAGCTGATCCACACCCGTTTCAAGACAGGCGCAGGCTTCGGCAAGGCAGGCAAGGAGGACAGCGGTACCTGGGAACGCCGCAAGAAGATGGACGACCAGTGGTACATCCGCTACAAAGGCGCACAGGAAGGTCTCGACTTCTCGCTCAGACTCGGACTCACCTCGTTCAAGCACGTAGGAGTTTTCCCGGAACAGTCAGCCAATTGGGAATATATATACAGGCAGACCCGCGCCCTTGTAGAAAAGGCAGAGGCAGAAGGAAAGCCGAAGCCTAAGGTACTGAATCTCTTTGCATATACCGGAGCCGCTTCGCTCGCCGCCAAGGCCGCAGGCGCCGATGTGACACACCTCGACTCGGTGCGTCAGGTAGTGACCTGGGCACGCGGAAATATGGAAGCAAGCCGCCTGGACAACATCAGATGGATAGTAGAGGACGCACTCAAGTTCGCACGCAGAGAAGCCAAGAGAGGAAACACCTACCAGGGCATCATCCTCGACCCGCCGGCATACGGCCACGGCCCTGACGGAGAGAAATGGAAACTGGACGAGTGCCTGAACGAAATGCTCCAGTGCGTTGCAGCCATCCTCGCCCCTCAGGACAGCTTTATGGTCCTGAACCTCTACTCAAACGGCTACTCGGCAGTCCTGGGAGAGACAATCGTCAAACAGAACTTCTGCCTCAAGAACGCCTACAAGTCGCTCGACTTCGGAGAACTCGTCCTGCGCGACTCCTACGGCAAAAACCTGCCCCTGAGCGTCTTCGTCCGCCTGGCACGATAATAACATTCCGGCAAGCCGGAAATGACAGAGATTCGTCAACAAACTCGCGATTACAGATATAAGCCGAATTTACGGATAAAAAGTGTGTGTTCTGCATAATCCAGAGCACACACTTTTCTTGCCGGTCAACCACTGTGTCATTTTCAACCCTAAAATCGACACAGCGCTCATACAATTCACTCAAAAACACGCTATTAGCCTACCACTGTGCCATTTTTATAGTAATAATCGACACAGTGGTAGCAAAAAATGCAGAAAAACATAAAATCACAATCACTCTTACAGCATTTTTCATACATTTGTTCACTACTTCATACATTTCGAGAGAGATGTGGGGAAAGAACGTTGAGAAGGAACGAGTAAAGGATAAAATGATATGAAAAAGACCTACCACGTCTGCCTTTCGGCAGGAGATGAGATAATGTTCCGTGATCTGGAAGATTACAACCGAGGATTCAATTGTTTTGCATTGGCGTTACATAAGACCGGATCTACTGGTCTTGTCGAGGCTTTTATGGCAACACATACACATCAGGTCATCCAGACTTCTGATCCCAAAGAATTTATGTGGCATTTCAGGCAGCCATATAGTATGTATTTCAACAACAAGTACCAAAGAGATGGCAGACTTGGCGAAAACCAGCACTTCACACTTGAAGTCGTCGGGCACCATCACAAACTGGCAGCTATGAGCTATACTCTCAGAAATGCTGTGCACCACGGGGTAGTGTCCATTCCATATGCCTATCCTCACTGCTCCGCAAACGCAATCTTCAGATCAGAAATGGGAAAGTCCCATAAGGAGGACCTCCTTCTTGAGTGCCATTATTCAAAGCACATCGGAAGACGGGCGGAGTATGCCGATAATTACAAGATGTCCGAAAGCGGGGTGTTCCTCAGAGAAACAGTTCTTGACATTCCCCAAGTCGAAGATCTGTTCATTTCTCCTCGTGCATTCAACTATTATATGACCCGCAGGTCTTCTGAAGAATGGAAAGAAGAACAGAGAAAAGACGGAGATGGAAACTCACCTGTCACTTTGACCGAGATAGAGAACGGAATAAGACTACACAGCATCGACAGAATGGTTTCCTTCGAAGCGGGCAAAGCGGACTACAGGAAAGTGTCTGACATAGATCTTTGTACAGAATTAGATCAACTTGCACGCAGCAGGTACGGGAGACATTCTGTCTACCAGCTCACAGAAAGGGAGAAGCAGCTGACAGCTCTGGAATTGCACCGTACCAGACACCTCAGTGAAACACAAATACGAAGATGTCTTGCAATGTCCTATCCATTTTAGCAAATTTTACACACCAGCTTCACCACTGTGTCATTTTTCATATAAAAAACTGCGCAGTTGTCTAGAAAAGCTCATTTGAAGATAGAGCAATGGGAAAAGATTTGAAGTGGCAGCATATGAAGCTAAAGAGGATGACCAGGTCATCCTCTTTAGCTATTCTTCTATGTCAAGCAGGGAGTTGAAGCGGTTGCGGATGGATTCCGCGTACTCTGTGTCTCCGAAATGCTCTGTAAGGTCTGCGATGTAAGAAATGCAGTTGTAGCAGCTCTCGAATTCCTTCTGTGCCAGATCGTAGTACTCGAGGAAGAAGATTGTCGAGTTGAAAAGCTCGTCTATGAATCTCTGCGCGAGATCAAGGGCCTTGTCTGAAGCACCTGCATCGTAGTAGGTCTCTATCATATCGATGACCATATACTCATTCGAGAAGCCGAGATAAGTCAGGTCGAGAGGATAGTTCTCCGCAGGGACATTCTCCTGACACATATCAAGGAGTTCAACCGCCCTTTCCTTGTCACCGATCTTGAGCATCTCCTTTGCCGCATTGACAAAGAGGTTTCTCTGAGAGAGAACGCCACAGAACGTGTAATAATTCTGATAATCAACGAAATAGTCCTGTCTCTTAAGGGCATCCCACTTGTAGACGCTCTTCATCTTGTAGTAGAGGTCCTCAGGATCCGCAAAGCCGATGTCCGTGCTCTTCATCTTGTTCTTTATCGGAACAAACTTGTACGAGAATCCCTCATACATAAGGTACTCCTTGATGCCGATGTTGATGTCTCCACCCATACTCAGGAGATTGATCGGCCTGTCCCACTGATAGTTCGACAGGAGGTCGAGCATAAAGATCTCAGGCTTTGTGAGATACTCCTTGTCCTTAGGCATAGTGAGAGTTATGTACTCCGGAATCATAGACTCGTACTTCTCATCCAGGATACCGTACTTGATGACATTCTCCTTGTTTACAGGAATGATGAACTTCCTTGACATAATGTAGTCCACCATCTTTCCGCTTGAAAGCGGCAGCTTTGCCTCAGGATGCTTGAATATCCTCATAACATCCGAAAGGAGGAGGGCTGTGTCTCGGGTATCATATATATATACGAACTCATTCGTTCCATAAAGGTACTGTTTCGGACCTACGGTAAGGTCGAGAGGCTTGGACTCGTTCATCGCCCATTTCATCTGATCGATGTGCCAGTCTGTTCCAAGAAGCGATGTGTTGGCGATACGCACGTCAGGACGGACATTTTCCACCTCCTGGGCATACCAGAGAGGGAAGGTGTCATTGTCACCGTGTGTAATAAGGATGCCATTCTCTCCTACTGAGTTGAGGTAGTTCGATGCCATCTCCACTGCAGTGTAACGGTTGCTGCGGTCGTGGTCGTCCCAGTTCTCGGCTGCCATAAGGGCAGGCACTCCAAGCATCAGGACTACGGTTGCAGACGCTGCCACAACCTCAGACTTACCGGCGCTCTTCTCTGAAATCCAGGAATATACAGCTGCCACCGCAAGACCGATCCAGATAGAGAACGAATAGAAGGAACCCGCGTACGCATAATCACGCTCACGTACCTGAAGCGGTGGCTGGTTGAGGTAGATCACAATGGCTATTCCCGTCATAAAGAACATAATGAAGGTCAGCCAGCAGCCCCTCTTGTCACGCGCAAACTGGAAGAACAGACCGATCAGACCGAGAAGGAGAGGGAGCATATAATAATGGTTCTTCGCCTTGTTGTCCTTGAGATAGCCCGGTGCGTCAGATTGGTCGCCCAGACGCAGAGAGTCAATCACCTTGATTCCGCTTTCCCAGTTGCCTGCAAAGAGATCTCCCGGTGACGGACTGTGTATGTCGTTCTGACGTCCTGCGAAATTCCACATAAAATAACGCCAGTACATCCAGTTCATCTGATAGTCAAAGAAGAAGGCGAGGTTCTGAAAGAAAGTAGGCTTCTTGTGCTCAGCCCCTGCAACAGACACACCTCCCTTGCCCATATATGACTTATACACAGCTATATGGCTCGGGCTGCTTCCGCTCCACATACGAGGGAAGAGCATCTTTCCCTCAGAGTCATATATCACTTTGCCAGGGCCCGGAGTCTGTATGTACTTGTCACCCATAGGAGCCCAGTACTCAGTCTCCTCGATGTCATAAGGAGCACCGAAATACTCGCCATAAACAAGAGGATTGCTTCCATACTGCTCACGTCCGAGGTACCTCACGAGTGTGAAAGGATTGTCAGGCTGGTACTCGTTGGTCGGAGTCTTTGCACTTGAACGGATGATCACTATGGTGAAAAGCGAGAATCCGATGACAATCATAGTGAAGCAAAGAAGCACAGTGTTCGCAAACACCTTCTCCTGCTTCATAGTGCGGAAAAGTCCCACAAAGCAAACTGCCAGGAGGGCCGCCATAAAGAAGGCCGCACCGGAGTTGAACGGAAGTCCCAGTTTATTGACAAAGAAGAGGTCAAAATAAGCCGCGACCTTAGGGAGATATGGTATGATCACAAAGAGTATGATTGCAAGGATAACCACCGAAACTGCGAATATCTTCACATACTCCTTCATCGTGTAATGTCCATCTTCACGCCTCTTGTAATAGAAAAGGAATACGAGGGCCGGAATGGCAAGGAGGTTGAGGAGGTGGATACCGATCGAAAGTCCCATAAGGAAGGATATGAGCACGATCCATCTGTTGGCATATGGTGTGTCAGCCTGGTCGTACCACTTGGTCATCGCCCAGAATACGAGAGCAGTGAAAAGGGACGACATCGCGTACACCTCACCCTCGACAGCAGAGAACCAGAAGGTGTCGCTGAATGTATATGCGAGGGCTCCGACTGCACCTGAACCGAAGATCGCAATGGCCTTGGCAACAGAGTAAGTGCCGTCCTCAGAAGGCTTTACAAGCCTCTTGGCAAGGAATACGACGGTCAGATAAAGCAGGAATATGGTCAATGCAGAACATATTGCACTGAAGGCGTTTACGGCCACAGCAGCGTGCATATTGTCCGTAAACATTGTGAAAAGTCTTGCAAAAAGCTGGAAGACAGGGTTTCCCGGCGGGTGGCCGACTTCAAGCTTGTACGAAGAAGCGATGAACTCACCGCAGTCCCAGAACGAGGCGGTCGGTTCGATGGTCAGGAGATAGGTCACGGCAGCAATCGCAAACACGATGACAGCAGTGATCCTGTTCCATAATGTAAATTTCTTATTATCCATACTTTGGAAACTATTTTCTCATTTCACCAGAACGTCATTGCCGACTCTATCGGCAACCTTATAAGAGATTCCCGGTCAAGCCGGGAATGACGATGTGTCAATACTTTCAATAAACCGACAAATATAAGAAAGTAATCAGTATATTTGCAAAAATAAATTAACTGCAAATCACATACCTATGGCAGAGAACGACTGGAAGAAACGTCTCGGAGTGGTGTTTTCCACAAATCCGGATTTCACATATGAGGAAGAGGCCGTACAGGAAGAGCAGACGCTCGAACCGGGAAAGCAAAACCTTATCGTAAGCATAGACAGGAAGGGCAGAGGCGGCAAGCAGGTCACCCTGGTGACCGGATTTGTCGGTACCGCCGACGACCTTTCTGAGCTCGGAAGGACACTCAAGGTGAAGTGCGGAGTGGGAGGAAGTGCCAAGGATGGAGAAATCACAATCCAGGGCGACTTCCGCGACAGGGTCGTGACCCTTCTCAAGGATATGGGATATAAGGCAAAAAGAGGCAACTGATATGTTTGATATCCTTGCACTCATAGCTACATTGACAGTGATCACTTCATTGAGGAAGCTGATCGTCGTGTTGCCATCCCTTATAGGATGTATGTTCAGAGCAAAAGAGAACATCAACCTTGAGGCAAGCGTGAAGCACAGCATAGACCGCGACATATGTGCGGCAACGATGGTGCTGCCCTTCTGTCTCGCCGCATACAGATTCGGGATATATGACATCACTCCCCTTCAAGGTCTTGGCGAAAACCTGCGGCTTGCCGCATACATCGGAATATTCCTGGCATATATCCTCGTACGTGCAGCTGCAGCCAGAGTCACCTACCCTAAGAAACTGAACCAGAAGACAAGGAAGGCGGCCGGAAGAATCTCGTTCACATATTTCATAATTCTGACCTTGTGCGTCCTTGGAGCCGGCAGCGCGATGACGTTCTTCGGAGCGGCCCCAGAGGTGGTCAGGAGCGCAATCATTTGGATATCAGCAGCCATATATGCCCTGATGCTCATAAGAAAATTCGAAATTTTCTGTTCTTCCTGCTCGGTTTTCGCAGGATTTTTGTACCTTTGCGCCCTCGAAATTTTTCCGACTGGAATGCTAGTGGTTCCAGCATTAATTTTTTAGGTTAGAATGAGTGTAAAAAACATCCTGATTTCACAGCAGCAGCCGTCGACGGCTTCGCCTTATACCAGCATTGCAGAAAAATTCGGAGTCAACTTTGACTTCAAGCCTTTCTATAAGATTTCACCTCTGAGCTCACGCGAGTTCCGTGCTCAGCGAATCAACATCCTTGACCATACTGCAATCGTATTTTCAGCACGTTCAACAATTGACGCCTTCTTCCTTCTTTGCGAGGAGCTTCGCGTGAAAGTGCCTGAAACTATGAAGTATTTCTGTACTTCGGAGGCAGTTGCAAACTATCTGCAGAAGCACATCGTTTACCGCAAGAGAAAGATCTTCTTCGGTGACGGTACTCCATCGTCTGTAATCGGACTCATCGGAACCAAGCACAAGGGCGAGAAGTTCCTCATCGCTACAGCAGAATCATCATCAAAGGATGCAATCACAAAGGAATTCGAGACTCAGAAGTTCGAGTTCGAGACAGCTGTGTTTGTAAAGCCTGTGTCTCAAGACATCAAGGATGTGGACCTTCACTCTTACGACCTCATCGTACTGTTCAACCCGGCAGACGTGAAGTCCCTCTACGAGAACCAGCCTGACTTCACCCAGGGCGACATCAAGTTTGTCTCATACGGTAGATCCATCGTGAAGACTATGGAGGAAGCAGGTCTTACAATAGAGATTTCGGCTCCTACTGTAGAAGCACCATCGGTGGCAAAAGCACTTGAGCTCTATCTCTCAAAGAATTAAGTGGAAACAGCACAGACCAATACTCTTCCCAAGGAGGAAAGATTGTGCGGCAAGACAGGCATTTCGCATCTTCTTGCCAAAGGAAGGCACGGCAATGTGCCAAATATGCGCTATCTATGCCTGAAGAACAACGGAAAGGAGTTCAACCGCATTATGGTGTCTGTGCCGAAGAAGCTTTTCAAGCGCGCGGTCAAGCGCAACCTTCTGAAAAGACGAATCAGAGAAAGCTACAGAAAGCAGAAGAACGACCTCAATCTCAAGAGTGGGGTCGACCTGCTTTTTATGTATTCCACAAAAGAGGTCCTCAGCTATGAGGAGATCTACAAGACAGTCGGACAGATCATCAGGAAGATAAATGAGTCAGAATAAGTTCCTTGCCTTGCTCAAGAAGATTGCAGTCTCCCCCTTCGTGTTCCTGATAAGGTTCTATCAGGTGTGCATATCACCTCTCAAGCCACCTACCTGCCGTTTCACACCCACCTGTTCCGCTTATGGACTACAGGCCTTTAAAAAACACGGACCTATAAAAGGGTTCTACCTTACTGCACGCAGAATCCTGCGCTGCCACCCTTGGGGCGGAAGCGGCTATGACCCGGTTCCTGAGGAATTCTCCTGGAGACTAAAAAAGAAAGACTAGATAACCTGCTCCTGCAAGAACGCCAAAAGCAAGCACTGCATAAGGGCGTACACGGCTGCCGAGGAAGAACATCGGAAGCGAAAGCAGGTACATAAAATGCCAGATGTCGAACATCCTCAGGCACGAATACACCGTCATCGCGGCAAATCCCGCCAACACCAGCACCCTGTCCACAAGTTTTGATTTATCCTCAATATATGAGGACAGCACCAACGCGCCTGCCGCAAACGAAGGAAAGAGCAGCAGCCAGGTGCCGAAGGAATGTGAACATATATAATAAGGTATATATACAGCCAGCGGGCCATACGCGAAAAAGGCAGCGGCATACTCCTTCCATCTGTTTCTCGACAGAGCAAAACCTGCCGCAAACCCTCGGATCATCTTGAGCAGGAAATACACAAGGAAGACAATCACAAAAGACTCGATGGAGAGCAAGGTACCGAATGAGAAATATATCATCGGCAGCGAAAGCGCGATGGTAAGGATCATCGACTCCCACTGGAGTGAAATTACCGCCAGCACAAGGAAGAGTGCAGCCCAGGGAGATATGTGAAAATCCGCAGCTGCCAGCAGTGTTCCAAGCAGGGTACCTGCCAGAGACAAACTTATACGGTCAGGTCTTATTTTAGATAAAAATGTCTTCATCTATTTTCCAATATGTACAAAAACAACGTTTCTGAGACGTACAACACCTAAAACAACATCTAAAACAACAAAAAGTACAACCTTTTTTTTGAGTCTTCTGGCGACCTTTGTTCTCGGTTAAGAATCTTATTCGTCTCTTTCGATGGACCGGCATCAGATTAATGTGTGCAATTCTAGCCGGACCGGAGAAAGAAAAAGTTAAGGGAAGCTGTGAAGTTTCCCTTTTCCTTTTTTAATCGAGCTTAAGAACTGCCATAAAGGCGCTTTGAGGAACTTCGACAGTTCCGATCTGTCTCATTCGCTTCTTACCCTGCTTCTGTTTTTCCAGAAGCTTTCTCTTTCTGGAGATATCACCACCATAACACTTTGCAGTCACGTCCTTGCGGACAGCCTTTACGGTCTCACGTGCGATGATCTTTGCTCCAATAGCAGCCTGGATTGCGATGTCGAACTGCTGTCTTGGGATGAGTTCCTTGAGTTTTTCGCACATCTTGCGACCGAAATCATAAGCGTGGTCTGCGTGGATCAATGTAGAAAGGGCGTCAGCCGGGTCACCGTTAAGAAGAATGTCGAGTTTCACGAGCTTAGCCTCCTTGAAACCGATGACGTGATAGTCGAACGAAGCATATCCTTTTGAAATGGACTTGAGTTTGTCGTAGAAGTCAAAGACAATCTCTGACAAAGGCATCTCGTAAGTAAGTTCCAGACGGTCTGCAGTAAGGTAATGCTGGTTGATCAGGATTCCTCTCTTTTCCAGACAGAGCTTCATAATCGGACCATAATAGTCAGATCTTGAAATCACCTGCGCCCTGATGTAAGGCTCCTCGATCTTGTCGATGAGGGTTGCTGCAGGAAGTCCGGAAGGGTTATGCACATCGAGGCACTCTCCCTGGGTTGTATATACCTTATATGATACGTTAGGAACTGTCGTGATGACGTCCATATTGAATTCTCTGAAAAGACGCTCCTGTACGATCTCGAGATGGAGCAGACCAAGGAATCCACAACGGAAACCGAAGCCGAGTGCCAACGACGACTCTGGCTCGAACACAAGGGATGCGTCGTTGAGCTGGAACTTCTCAAGCGAAGCGCGAAGCTCTTCGTACTGGTCTGTCTCTACAGGGTAAAGTCCGGCAAAGACCATAGGTTTTACCTCCTCGAAACCTGCAATAGCCTCAGTACAAGGGTTTGCAAGATGGGTGATGGTGTCACCGACCTTCACCTCGACTGCTGACTTGATTCCGGAGATGATGTAACCTACACTTCCGCAAGGAATCTCATCACGAGGGTGCATCTTCATCTTGAGGACTCCGATCTCGTCAGCCTCGTATTCCTTACCTGTGTTGAAGAACTTTACCTTGTCACCTTTCTTAATGCTTCCGTTCAGCACCTTGAAATAAGCGATGATTCCTCTGAATGAGTTGAATACAGAGTCAAAGATGAGGGCCTGAAGAGGTGCTTCCGGGTCTCCCGCAGGAGCTGGAATCCTTTCCACGATAGCGTCAAGGACCTCCTTCACACCCTGTCCTGTCTTACCTGAGGCAAGAAGGATATCCTCCGGTTTGCAGCCGATCAGATCAACAACCTGGTCTGTCACAACATCCACCATTGCAGAATCCACATCGATCTTGTTAAGAACCGGAACGATCTCAAGGTCGTGCTCGATTGCAAGATAGAGGTTTGATATTGTCTGTGCCTGAATTCCCTGAGTTGCGTCTACAACGAGCAGGGCTCCCTCGCAGGAAGCGATAGCTCTTGACACCTCATAGGAGAAGTCCACGTGGCCCGGAGTGTCAATAAGATTAAGGGTGTACTGTTCACCCTTATACATATAATCCATCTGGATTGCGTGACTCTTTATGGTAATTCCCTTCTCTTTCTCAAGGTCCATAGAGTCAAGGACCTGGTTCTCCATATCACGCGCATTGAGAGTGTTTGTCACTTCCAGCATTCTGTCTGCAAGCGTACTCTTACCGTGGTCGATGTGCGCGATGATGCAAAAATTTCTTGTTTTCTTCATTGTACGTGTATAATCGCTGCAAAGATAGCAAATTAAGCAATTTTTTCGCTACTTTTGTTTAACCTACATCGATTTTAAGTGTCTAAATAACGCTGTGACAGATAAGGAAATCATACAATTATATTCGGACGGACGCGAAGAAGAGGCTTTCAACGGCATCGTAGATGCCTACACGGAAAGGCTCTACTGGCACGTCCGCCGATTCCTGTGCTGCCACGAAGACACCAATGATCTTGTACAGGACATATTCATCAAGATCTGGGCAGCTCTGCCGACATTCAGAAAGGAATCACAACTCTTTACCTGGATTTACCGAATCGCCACCAACGAAGTCCTCAACCATCTGCGAAAACAGAAGTTCAAAGCCTTGATATCACTGGATTCAGCCTCGGAAGTATTCTGCAGGAAAATAGACGAAGACCCTCATTTCAACGGAGACCACCTTCAGAGAGAACTCCACAAGGCAATCCAGAGGCTCCCGGAAAAACAGAGGATCGTATTCAGCCTCCGCTACTTCGACGAAATGAAATATGAGGAGATATCAGAAATCACCGACACGACGGTAGGAGCCCTGAAAGCATCATATCACCACGCCTACAACAAAGTGAAAGAAGACCTTTTGAAAATATTATAACAGACTCTAAACCTTTAACAATTAATTGTGTCTAATGGAAGGTATGGACAAAAACAAGAAAGACATATTAGCGGAAATCACGACGCTCCGTCAGAACCCTTACACCGTTCCTGAAGGTCATTTCAACGACCTCAAGGCTCAGGTGAAAAGGCCGCACAAGGAGCAGACAGTAACGCTTTGGGGCAGGCTGGCGCCGTATGCGTCGCTTGCAGCTGTCTTTGTTTCAGTGTTCGTTGCCGGCTCACTCCTGTTTGGCCGCAACGAATTGGAAATCACGCAGGAAGACTACTTCCTGTTCTCGGAGAATTTCCTGGAAACCTATGAGATGGAAGACACCTATCGGATTGCAGATGCTGAGATCGGTGACAGTGACATCATAGAATACCTTATATACACAGGTATAACCGCGGAAGAAATCGAAATATCAGAATAATACCATATGAAAACCGATATCAGAAAGATAATGATCATTGCCGCCATCCTTGTTTTCGGAGCGGCAAATGCCTTTGCAAACAACGAGACAAAGGAAGACTGGAAGGAAAAGATCCAGAGCGAGAAGATTGCCTTCCTTACAATGGAAATAGGACTTACACCTCAGGAGGCTCAGGTTTTCTGGCCAGTTTATAATGAGATCAATGAGGAAAAGGACCAGGCTATGTACGAGGTCATCAAGTACTACTGGGAAATGAGCAAAGCCATCGAGGCCGGAAAGTCTGAAAAGGAGATCAAGTCTTTATTGGACAAGTACCTGGAAGCTCAGGAAAAGCAGAGAAAGATTGATGAAGATGCCGCCGAAAAGTACAAGAAAGTACTTTCTACAACAAAAGTGGCAAAGCTCTACATCGGAGAAGAAAAGTTCAGACGTCAACACATCCGCAAACTGCGTGATATGCAGGGACAGAAGAAATAGTCAGGCAAAAAGGTAGAAATTGTGAGTCAAGGACAGATACTCTCGGGTATACTGTCCTTCGTTTTGTATAGTAAGAATCTCATCCTTAGGATTCTCGCACCTTTCACGCGAGAATTCAGCTATTATCCTGGCCGGCTGTTTTCTTTCTACAGTCCTTACGCGCAGAATATTGAACAGATGAAGTCCGCACATCCTTGCATAGCGGCAGAGTGCTGCTTCCTGCTCTGCCGGAAGCACAAAGGACACGCGTCCTGACTCTGTCAGGCGCTCCCTTGCGAACTCCAATATATCCCTATAGGAAAGTCCGTCGGTCGTGTGGCGGGCGGCGCTCTTCCTCTCGTTTGGCGCCGTCAGCGAGTCCTCGAAATATGGTGGATTTGAAAATATAAGATCGTACTTTGCGTCTGTCTGCTCGTCAAATTTGTCCAGTGGCAGGTTGTAGGCATAAAGATGGTCAGCCCACGGAGAGTTCCTGAAATTCATTCCCGCTTCATCAGCCGAAGCCTCATCAACATCGATAGCGTCGATTCTGACACAATCAGACGCCCTTTGCGCCGCCATCAGCGCAATGGTGCCCGTTCCTGTTCCTATATCCAGAAACCTCCTGTCCCCTGGCAATATGGTCATAGCCGCCCCAAGCAGCACGCCGTCGGTATTTACCTTCATCGCACTGCGTTCATTCACGACATCAAACTCTTTAAAACGGAAGACTCCCATATACCTATATATTAAACAAAGACACCGTCGATCATATAAAGTGAACGGTCGCACATCTTTGCCAGGTCCGGGTCGTGTGTTACGATCACCACTGTCTGACCGTATTTGTCCCTGAGATCGAAGAAGAGCTTGTGGATTTCCTCCTTTGTCTTAGTGTCGAGGTTGCCTGAAGGCTCGTCTGCAAAGAGAACTGCCGGCTTGTTTATGAGCGCTCTTGCAATAGCAACTCTCTGCTGCTCTCCTCCTGAGAGTTCCGAAGGCTTGTGCGTCAGTCGCTGGGCCAGACCAAGGTCTGCCAGCAGCGCCTCAGCCGCCGCCTGAGCATCCTTCTTAGAACGGCCTGCAATGAAAGCAGGAATCATAACATTCTCCAGTGCATTGAACTCAGGAAGAAGGTGATGAAACTGAAAGACAAAGCCGAGTTTGCGGTTTCGGAACTCCGCCAGAGCCTTGCCTGTGAGCTTGAGGACATCCGTGCCGTCAATTATAAGAGAACCGGCATCCGGAGTGGACAAGGTTCCTAAAATCTGGAGCAAGGTGGACTTACCTGCACCGGAAGCACCCATAATGGACACGACTTCCGCCTTTTCCGCACTGAAATCAAGACCCTTGAGCACCTTCAAAGATCCGAACGACTTTTCTATTCCTTTTGCCTGTATCATCATATTCTCTAAATGATTGCCTATCAAACCATTACACTGAATCACCTGCTCCATCTGCCACAGGTGATTCAGCTTAAAAGCCTGTGAGACAGTGGTTTAGGTTGCACAACATTGTGACAGTTTCAGCAAAGGTATCGATTTTTGAGATAATAGAAAAATAAAAAAGGCTGATCCGAAGATCAGCCTCTTGTCGGGGTACTGTGACTCGAACACAGGACCCTCTGGTCCCAAACCAGATGCGCTAGCCAACTGCGCCACACCCCGTTTTCCCTCATTTGGGACTGCAAATATAGAGACAAAAAATAAAACTGCAAAACTTTTTTACAAAATTTTGCAGTTTTTTATAGATAATCAGCCAAAACAGCTCTTTAATAGCCCAAATTCTGTACAAGTTTAGGGTTATTGTCGATGTAAGTTTGTCTAATTGGCCACAGGTAGTTCCTATCCTCGAACGAACGGGTCATAAAGTTTCTTTGAGTAAAGAAGTACGCATCATCTGTTGTAGCCTTTACATTCAAGCCCCTGATAGGTTCCTTGAAGATGTCCTTCGACAGGAGCCAGCGACGAAGGTCAGTGTAGCGCTTTCCTTCATCAAGAAGCTCTATGCGACGTTCCCTGCGAATCATTTCACGCATCTGCTCCTGAGTGTAGGAGCCTTCATAAGCCGGGATACCTGCTCTCTCGCGTATCGCGTTGAGGTAATCAAGTGCTTCCTGATGAGCAGAAGTACCATAGTACTCATTAAGTGCCTCCGCATAGCTGAGATAGAACTCTCCCAGACGGAAGATGATTCCGTGGCGGTAAGGGTGGTTCTGGTTTCCGATCTCTGTGGCCTGCGGGTGCTGACGCTTGCGCATCAGGTAGCCGCACTGCGGAGAGTCATATGTCGGACCACCGTTTGCTCCTCCGTAGAGAAAATCCACGAATCCGCCCATCTGGCTTGACCATTCCCTGTGCCACATAATCGAAACATAGAAACGAGGCTCACGGTTGCAGTACATATTAGGTGTGCCTGCCTCGGTTATGAGACCTTTGACATCCTTTGAGTTCGAACGGGTCCAGGCTGTACCAGGATAGTGTATATCCTCTGTACTATATCCTTTGGCCACATAGGACGGGTCTTTATCTATCGGGAGACCGTTGCGTGTGAAGAATGCGTCAACGAGGTTCTGAGTCGCGCCATATGCACCATTACCGTCGCCATAGCCGTGCGGAGCCATATTCTGATCAGCCTCTGCGTAGTTGCAGTTGTTGTTGATGAAGATCAGCTCCGGGTTGCTGTCACCGGTGGCGAAGTGGATGTTCATATATGAAAGGAAAGGATCGATCTCACCCTTTTCATTATATTGCTTATACAATGAATATACGCCAAGATCGAAGATGTCCTTGATCGCATCTGCGGCCCTCTTCCACTTTTCCTTGTCGTACTCCTGAGGGAAAAGAGGCGTGCCGTCAGCGTTCTGCACGTCCGCATACATCTTGTTGCCGTTGAACAGCGGGCTTGCCGCAAGCATATGCACGTGTGCGCGCACCGCCAGGGCCATACCCTTGGTCGCCCTTCCGTGATCCTCGCTGATGTTCTTCATCTGAAGCGGGAGAAGCTCTGCCAATTCACTGAGTTCGGTATCGAGCCACTCAACAATCTCCTCGAACGGAGTACGCTCGAGCATAAGTTCCTCGTAGGTGGAATCGATGCCGTAGTACTCGGTGACAAGAGGGAACGAACCATAGAATTCGAGCATCTGGGCATAGTAATATGCTACAAGAAAACGTGCCTGCAGCTTCATATAAGCCACATCTTCCTCTGTGAGTTCAGATCCGAGAGGTTTTACCTTCTCCTGGAAAATGTACGAAGCACGTACCGCCTTGTACACATCTCCCCAGAGGTCGAAATAGTTTGATGTAGCACTCCAGTTGCCCTTCATCGCAGAAGCTGACCACCAGCCGAAGCCGGACCACTCGAGAGGAATCTGCACATCGTCCACGAGGGTATTAAGGCCATATTTCATATTCCAGCCCATATAAGGGTCCGGAAGATAACTGTAGATGTTCGCAAGCCAGCCGTTTGTCTTGACGACATCATTGAAGACCATCTCTTCTGTGATAAGGTCATCCGGCTCCTGATCGAGGTAGCCACAGCCCGCAGCGAATGAAAGTGCGAGCGTCATACATATTATATATAGTATCTTTTTCATAACAGCCGGATTTTAGTTGAATGAAATGTCAAGACCGAGTGAAACCACTCTTGAGATAGGATAGGCTGCAAAACCGTAGCCTGAAAGCTCAGGATCCCAGAGCTTGAAATCAGAAATGGTAAAGAGGTTGGTTCCTCTGAAGAAAAGGCGGAGGTTGTTCACCGGTCTTTCCTTACCCGTTCCCTTTCTGAGGAAGGTGTAGCCCATTTCAAAATTCTTCAGACGCATAAAGGATCCGTCCTTGAGCCACCAGCTTGAAGACTGGCTGTTGTTTTCGTTCACTCCGAGCGAAAGTCTTGGCCAGAAGACATCCTGAGAAGGATTTTCAGGAGTCCAGCGGTCATCGGCATTGGCAAGGATGTTTGCAACAGCACCGGAGCCGGCACCAGGAATATAGTACTGATTCCTTGCGTCATCATAGTCACCTCCGACCACAAAATCGGTCAAAGCGACGCCCTGGAAGAGGGCACTGATGTCAAAGCCCTTGTGACGGAATGAGAATCCGAATCCATAAACGATCTCCGGCACAGAAGAGCCGCCGATTGCGGTCACGTCCTCGTCGTTGATCTTTCCGTCATTTGTAAGGTCCGCATACTTGATGTCTCCAGGTCTTACCTTACCCCACGAAGGAAGAGGAAGACCAGGCTTCAATGTACCTGAAACCGGATCGAGGAAGTCGTCATCAGTGTAAAGTCCGAGGGACTGGAGTCCGTAATTCTGATTGATGCTGTTGCCTGTGCGGGCACGTGTAGTGCCGACTATACCGGCAGCCTCATCATATTCAAGAATCGTATTGTGAGCATAGGTGAAGTTTGCCATAACCGAGAGGTAGGTGTCACGCGAGAATGCCTTGTTGAAGGTCATCGAAGCGTCCACTCCCCTGTTGAACACCTTTCCATAGTTGGCGTATGGAGCATTCTGGAAGCCTGAAGTTTCAGGGAATATCTTCCTCTGCATAAAGATGTCCTTACGAAGTTCGGTAAAGTAGTCCACGGTGAGGCTGAAGGCATCGAAGAGGCCGAGGTCAAAACCGATGTTCGACTTTGTCGCTGTCTCCCAAGTAAGATCAGGGACTCCGAACTGGTCCTCCGCCACTCCCGGATAAGACACACTGTTATTGTCTCCGAAGCTATGTCCGCCAGCGTTACCGTTGATGGTAGTCAGATAACCAAAGCGGCGGCCGCCCGAAATCTGGTCATTACCGGCGATACCCATAGATCCGCGGACGCGGAGCTGATTCACTATATGCTTATAATCCTCCATCCAAGGCTCGTTGGAAACCATCCATCCGATCGCTCCTGAAGGGAAGAAACCGTAACGGTACTTCTTCGCGAAGTTCTCGGAACCGTTGTAACCGAAATTGAACTCGGCGAAATAGCGGCTGTCGTAGTCATAGGCCACACGGCCGGCAAGACCGGCGTGACGGTAAGGGAATGAATATATGGCAGATGAAGCGTTCTGATCCACGTAGCTGCGCATATTCCAGAGAAGGAGCGCATCGACGCTGTGTTTTCCAAAGGTACGGTTATATGACACCGGCGCCTCGAAATAGGTGCTTCGGCTTCCGCCGAATGACTTCGAGAAACCAAGGAACTCGTCTCCTGTCGAGACGATCTCCATAATCAGATCGCCGTTCTCATCACGACCTGTCGCATAGTAATAGGTCGGTCTTCTTGTACGCTCCGACCAGTAGTCCTGGAACACGTCGAACGAGAAGGTAACCTTTGCGTGAAGTCCCTGAAGAGGCTCCCACAACATTCCGAAGTCCTGGTCGATAGTCGCAACGCTCTGAAGCTGAGACTTATAATTATCCTTATAACCTGTCTGAGTCGCCATCACATAAGGGTTGGCGCGGTTGGACTGGATAGGGAACCTGCCGTTTGAATACACCGCAGGGTGCACGATAGGCGGAATCTCAAGAGCATATTGAAGAATGCTGCTGACATTTGAGCCAGGAGCGTGACGGTCCTGCATATAACCTCCAAGGCTGAAGGTGAAGAGGGTCGACTTTGTCAGGTTCAGGTCGATGTTGCTTCGCACGTTGTACTTGGTAAGCTTGAGCTCTGAGTCAAAGGCTGCTGTCGGGTCTGTCGCTATGATTCCGGATTCGTTATATACACCGAGAATGAAACGGTAGCGAAGAAGTTCTGTACCGCCGCTTACGTCCGCACTGATGTGCGAATTCGTTGCGAAATCGTTGGTCACAAGATCCAGCCAGTCTGTCGAAGGATAAAGATCCGGGTCTTCTCCGCTACGGGTCTTGTCGATCTGTGTCTGCGAGTACGGAGCAGACATTCCTGAGAGTGCTGCAGCCGCATTGACCACTTCCATATGCTTGGCACCGTCAACAAAATCTGCAATCTGGAGAGGTGTTGTGACTCCATAATCGGCCTTGATGTTGACCTTTGCCTTTCCGACAGAACCTCTTTTGGTCTTGACTACAATGGCTCCATTAGCTCCTCGCACACCGTAAATTGCTGTTGCAGAGGCATCTTTCAGAACCGAGAAAGACTCGATCTCCTCAGGAGAAAGCTGGTCAAGCGAGCGCTCAACTCCATCCACAATCACCAGCGGGTTTGAGCTTGCTCCAAAGGTGTTGATACCACGGATCCAGAAGTCTGACGCGTCGTAGCCGGGCTCACCTGAACGCTGCACTCCGATCACACCGGCAATCTGTCCTGCCAAAGCGTTGGAAAGATTGGCTGTCTGGTTTGTAGCAAGGGTTTCGGGAGCGATGGATGCAATGGCACCGATGACACTCTCCTTCTTCTGCGTACCGAATCCGACAAGCACCGCCTCCTCGAGAACGGTGTCGGTCTTCATTCTGATAAGCAGTTCCGTGCGTCCTTCCAGAGCAATCTTCTCATCCTGATAGCCGATTCCGGTCACCGTGAGCACGTCGTCAGAGGGAACTGTAATGGAGAAGAGTCCGGCATCGTTGGTGATGGTTCCGTTGGAACCGTCAGATGAAATGACGGCGATACCGATGATCGGCACGCCGGCTTCATCCACAATCTTACCCGACACCTTCACGTCTTTCGGGCCTTCGGCCGCTGCTGCAGCCAAAGAACCCGCAAGAGTAAATATCGCAACTGCCAAGGCAGTGAGATAGTTTCTAAGATTCATAAGTTTATTTATTAGGATTATATTCAGGATTTTCCACTTTGAAATCCTGCTTCTCTGGTCCCACACCTGTGACAGTCAGGGACTTCCAATGAGATGGCAGCTTGGTCGGAAGCTGAACTATGCCATCCTCAGTGATCTCCACTCCTGCAAAGCCGAAGATTACACTCTGAAGAATACCTCCCAAGCCTGTCGCGAACGACACCCTGCTGTTGTTTGCATTTTCCGAGAGGACTCCGAAAGGAGGTCTCAACTTGTCTGTATAGCTCTTCTTGAACACCTTGAAAGCCATATCAGGGTCACCAAGACGGGCATACAGCACCGCTATGATGGCGTTGCTCATTGCAGGACCGTTAGGGTCGATTCTGTCAAAATAGTACTCTATGTCACGGAGAATGTGGTCGCGGTCTGTGATGACTCCAAGCGGATATGCAAGCATATTCACATCGGTCTGCTTGATGAGCTGACCGTTGTAGCCTGTATATTCCATTGTCACTCCCTCTGCATTATATGTGAAGACAAGGTTGTCCGCAACCTCCTTCCACATCGGGTCGACCTTCTTGCCAAGCACCTCGGCAGCTGCGGCTACGTCCTGAAGGACGCGCTTCGCCGCACCGTTGGTGAAGGCATTGTCATCCACATTTTCCGCATATTCATCAGCACCTACGACATTGATTATCGAGTAGCTTCCGTCCTGGTTCTTCTGCACGCGGCTCACCCAGAATTCAGCCACTGCCTTGAGCACAGGCCAGGCTGTTTCCTCAAGCCATTCCTTGTCGCCTGTCACGCAGTAGTACTGCCACATCGCGATACCCACATCGGCTGTGATATGGTGCTCGTAGGTACCTGTGAGCGCCCACACCGGAGTGCATTCCTCACCCGAAGTGTCAGCCTCCCAAGGGTACTGCGCTCCCCTGTAACCGTGATTCTGAGCATTCTGCATAGCCTGAGGCAGGCAGCCTGCACGATAATCCATCAGCGAACGTCCCGCCGCAGGATTCATCACAAGAATCGGTGGGTACATCCAAAGTTCTGTGTCCCAGAAGTAGTGGCCGTTGTAGCCCTCACTTGAAGAAAGACCCATAGGAGCAATGCCTACAGGACAATTGTCACGAGTGATGGAGTACAGCTGGTACAATGCGTGGCGGATGTCAAGCTGCGATTCAGGATCACCCTCGATGATAACGTCGCCCTGCCAGAGTTCTTCCCACGCTGCACGATGCTTGTCAAGGAGGTAATCGATACTTGACTTATATGCGAACGTCGCAAAACGCTTAGACTCGTTCACCGGATCCTTGAAATCCTGTGTAGAGCACACTGCTCCCACAAGGGCAAAGCGATAGGTCTGTCCCTTCTTCAACTTTGCGGAGAACCACATACCGTCGCGGCCTTCAGCCTCGATACGTCTGACCTCCGGTTCCTCCCCATCAAACATAAACATAGAAGACGAACTCACCCTGTGCATCTTGGTTCGGGTCGCAGCATTGAGCTGGTACACCAGCTGAGCTCCTTCTCCGAAACTTGACTGCACATCGCTCATCTCTTCCGGAATGCCGTAGATGTTCTCAACCTTGAGTGTGAGGTCCTTATGAGGAACAACCTCAACTATGGACATTGCGTTATAAGGCAGGTGTCTGAGTGCGAGCACCGTGTACTTGAATGAAGCCTTGCCTTTCAGCTCCACATTAGTAGTAAGCTGGGCCTTGCGGATGTCGAAGACCTGATTCCATCCACTTAAATCCTTATCCGAGACCTTCTTTCCGTCAACTGTAAGTTCCATATTCAGGAACACCGGGCCACGGGCCACACGACTGACGCCGTTATATCCCTCCTTATCAAAAACTCCCGCAAGTACGATCTCTCGTGCAGAGAAAGGCACATCGTCAGTCACCACACCGATGCGGCCGTTTGCCATAGTCGCACCGTTGTAGTCCTTACGTGAGGTTGCCTCCATAATCCAACCTTCCTGGGCCGTTGCAGAAAGTGCAAGACCCAGGAAAGTCATAATCAACATCAATCTCTTCATAGAAGAATCTACATAACGTTCTGGTCAGTGATATCCTCGACAGTGGCCTTGATTCCGAGAGGATCAGTCACATCAAAAGTGAAGCGAAGCACTACACCTGTTGAAGGGTACTCGAACTTGTTAGGGTCTGTGAGGCCCTGTCCCTGCTGGATGTTTCCGTCTGAACCTGCTGTGCTGATGAGGTAGCAGTTCTCGAATGTACTGTTTGCAGTGTCATAGTTTGCACTGTAGATGTCACCCCAGTTGAGCTTTGTCTGGAAGAACTTCAATGAAGCGTAGTTGTACACACGAAGGGTGATCTGGTACTTGTAGTCATCGATCTTGGCCATACAGTAGCCGTCGAATGTCTCCCAATCAGAGAACAATCTTCCATCGCGCACGGCACGTTTGTCAGGCTTTCCGAAATTGTAGTTTCCAAGACACCAGATAGCCTCATTTGAAGTGATGTTGCCCATCTCATCCCAAGTGAAGGTACCGAGGTCGCCTGTAGTTGCAGAAAGTCTTTCGATTCTGAGTGAACCCCAGTCAGCCTGGTTTGTAAGTCTGTAAAGGCCACCCTCCGCACGGAATGTGTAAGTGCCGTCACCGTTGTTGTCGAAGAAGTCGATGTCAACCCAGAGGTTTCCAAGACCTGCGAAACTTACAACCTGTCCTTTCTTGAACTCAACATCCGCTGTACCCGGATATGCAGGATCTGTAGTCTCAGGAACCTCAACCCACATAGCCTCAAGAGGGTACTTGACCTGGAATGACTTCACGTCGAAAGTAATGGTACCTTCGAGGATTTCAGACTCATAGTTGTAAAGCGCAACAGCAGTTGTGTTGCCGAACTCGATGTTGTCTACATTGCTGCCACCGAAGCTGTACACAGAACCGTCTGCGGTCTTTGCCTCGAAATAACCTGAAAGCGCTGCAGGAAGCTTTCCTACATAGGACCAGGTGTAAGCCTCAAGTGGAGAAGCTGCATCTGATGATGAAAGTGCAAATCTGTCAGAACCTGCCACAAAGTCCACAGAAGTGAATGTCGGATGAGCAAGTGCAATCTTGAGAGTCTTCTCGGCACGGTCTGTACCTGCGCCCATAGCCATAACCATTACGTCATACTGACCATCCTCGATGTTCTTCTGATACGGAATGTCAAGGCTTCCGGCGAAAACGCCTTCCTGTGCCTCTCTTACAGTTGCCGACGCAAACTGCTTTCCATCCTTCACGATGGCTACAGTCACGTTCTGTGCAACTTCTGATGTTACTGTAAAGTCCACCTTGTCACCAAACTCGGCAGACTCCGCAATTGTGTAAGCGGCGATTTCCAAAGACTTAACTTCCTCTACAGGCTCCTGGCAGGAAACCACTGAAAGAAGGGCAGCTGATGCCGCAAAAATAAACGAATGTATTTTTCTCATTGTGTATATGTTTATTTGGATTTATTTCACTACGAAGTTTACAGGCTCACCTGATACAGAGTCACCAGCTACCCAGAGACGGAAGTCACCTGGCTCGACAACGTACTCCATATCGATGTTCCAGAATGCGAGTTCCTCTACAGGAAGCTCGAATGTGACTGTCTTGGTCTCACCTGCCGCAAGCTCCACGCGAGCGAATCTCTTGAGTTCCTTGACAGGACGCACAACAGAGCCCACACAGTCCTGGACATAAAGCTGGGCGATCTCTGTACCGGCAACCTTGCCTGTGTTCTTGAGGTCGAAGCTTACACGGATCACATCACTCTCAGAAAGCTCTGCCTTCTCAAGCACCGGTGCACCATACTCGAAAGTTGTGTAGCTGAGACCATAACCGAATGGGAAGAGCGGGCCGTAGCCTGAGTCGAGGTAGTACGAAGTACAGCCGAGCGAAGTCTGGCCAGCTGCGATAGGAATGTCGTCGATAAGAGTCTCAGAACCGTTGTTTGGACGGCCGGTGTTGTTGTGGTTGTAATAGAAAGGAGCCTGTCCTGCTTCACGGAGGAAGGTCATAGGAGTCTTTCCTGAAGGGACAGCCTTACCCTTGATAAGGTCAGCAAGTGCAGGACCACCCATTGTTCCCGGATGGAAAGAGTAAAGCATAGCATCGCAGTTTGCAAGGTCACGCTCGATAGTAAGAGGACGGCCTGCAATCACAACTACAACAACTGGCTTTCCTGTCTTCTTTGCCTCGGCGATGAGTTCGCTCTGAGCTCCCTGGAGGTTGAGGTTAGAGAGTGAGTGAGCCTCACCTGAGAGAATAGCCTCCTCACCTACGCACACTACCACAGCGTCGGCATTGGCAGCTGCAGAACGCACCTTAGAGAACTGTGCAGTACTCTTGTCACGGCTGTACTCAAGACCTGGAACCCAGATTACATTGTACTCTTCTCTGAGTGCTGTAAGAGGAGTCACTGTGTGCTCCTTCTGGCCATCGAAAGACCAGGTGCCCATCTGCTCGTATGGAGCATCTGCAAGAGGACCTGTCACGAGGATAGTCTTTGCCTTGTCCAAAGGAAGGACATTGTTGTTGTTCTGAAGAAGGATAGCAGACTGTACGGCAGCCTCTTTTGCTGCTGCAAGATGCTCTGGAGCATAGTCAACCTGCGCCGAGAGAGTCTCGTCAGCATATGGGTTCTCAAAGAGACCGAGTTCGAACTTGAGCTTGAGGATGTTGCGGACAGCACGGTCGATCTCCTTCTCCGAAACCTTGCCCTCCTTTACGAGAGCCTCGGCATACTCGATGAAGCCATATGACATCATATCCATATCCACACCGGCGTTGATAGCCTGCTCCGCTGTGTGCTTGAGGTCACGTGAGAATCCGTGAGCGATCATCTCGCCTGCAGAATTCCAGTCGGTAACAACCATACCGTCCCAACCCCACTCGTCACGGAGGACATCCTTGAGGAGCCACTTGTTACCTGTAGAAGGGATACCGTCGATTTCGTTGAAAGAAGTCATAAGGGTAGCGGCACCAGCCTCTGCAGTAGCCTTGAATGCAGGGAAATAAGTATTGCGGAGCGAGCGCTCAGAAATCATTGTGCTGTTGTAGTCACGTCCACCTTCTGCGGCACCGTAACCTACAAAGTGCTTGATGCAGGCAGCAAGTGCTGTAGGATCGCTCAGGTCATCTCCCTGATAACCCTTTACCATTGCGACTCCCATCTGGACATCGAGATAAGGGTCCTCACCCGAGCCCTCTGCCACACGGCCCCAACGTGGGTCACGGGCAACATCAAGCATTGGAGAGAATGTCCATCTGATACCGGCAGCAGTTGCCTCTACAGCTGAAATACGCGCACCCTTCTCCACGAGCTCAGGGTTGAATGTAGCAGCCTGGCCGAGTGGAATAGGGAACATAGTGTGAAAACCGTGGATCACGTCACGCGACGCAATGATAGGAATACCAAGACGGCTTTCCTCTACAGCCGCACGCTGAACAGCATTGATTTCCTTTGTGTCTGCACAGTTGAGGATAGATCCTACCTCTCCCTTGGCAGCAGCCTCTGCAACCCAGGCACCGCCTGAGACCTGGTTCATCTGACCGATCTTCTCACGGAGGGTCATCTGGCTGAGAAGGTCGTCAACCTTCTTGTCGATTTCGCTCTTTGGAGAGCAGGAAGCAACAAGCAGAAGCGCCGCTGCTGAAATAAGTGTTGAAATTTTCTTGGTCATAGTCTTTATATTCAGTAAAAGGCGATGTATCGGAACACCGAACATCGCCATTATTAAATGCTTAGCAATCTCTATTAGAGGTTAGGATTGATAGTCTTCCACTCTGATACCGGTGGGATGATGCCGAGAGAGATGATCTCGTCACGCATAACCTGGAGGTGTGCGTAAGAAGCATCGAGAGCAGCGATCTCCTCTGCAGTACCCTCAACCTCACCGAAGTGAACACCTGTAGCGTCGATTGTTGTAGGCATAGCCATAAGAACGTTCTGATACTTCTCAGTGTTTACATAGCATCCTGCTGGCCAGTGGAACTCAGGACCACCCATAGCAGCCTGGATCATAAGAACTGACTGGTAAGATGGGCTCTGGAATGAAGAACGTCCACGGAGCTTGATGATGTTTGAACCACCCTGGATAGTAGCGTGCTTGATCTCAGCCCACTTGTCCTCAGGAATGTTGTACTCTGCGAGCGGCTTGCCGTCAACAGTGATCTTAGAAGCGAACACTGCCATTGCCTCACCGTGACCACCGTAAGTACGAGCGTTCTCTACCTTGTACTGAGGAACGCCGAGCTCCTTAGCGATAGCTGACTGCAGACGAGTTGAGTCGAGAGCAGCAAGTGAAGTAAGCTGGCTTGGCTTGAGACCTGAACGGATGAGAGCTGTAAGAGCTGTTACGTCAGCTGGGTTGAAGATCACAACAACGTGGTTTACATCTGGGCAATACTTTCTGATGTTGTCACCGAACTCAGCAGCGATCTGGCAGTTACCCTTGAGGAGGTCCTCACGAGTCATACCCTCCTTACGTGGAGCTCCACCTGAAGAGATGATGTACTTTGCACCTGTGAAAGCAACCTCAGGATCTGTTGTCCAAGTGATGTTGGCACCCTCGAATGCACAGTGATAAAGTTCCTCTGCAACACCGTTTACGCCTGGTCCATAAATGTCATAAAGGCAGATGTTTGGAGTAAGGCCGAGCATAAGAGCTGTCTGAGCCATGTTTGATCCGATAGCGCCACCGGCACCTACGATCACGAGCTTGTCGTTAGTCAAAAATTCCATAATTTTTCTATAATGTTAGCGTTGTTTTCAAATCTTGGCAAAGATAATAAAATATACTTAATAATCCCCAATTTTGAGATATCAAAAGTCTTTACTATCTTTGCAGCCTAATTATTAGAATGTTAAGACAGTGGAACCTCCCAGTCCTATAGTAACAGATCAGAAAATCGCTACGGATCACAGTTCTGACGATCCGTTGTCCAACAGCATATTTATGATTATGGGCGAGACCTCAGGCGAAAGCGATGGGGTTGTTTCCGTGTGTGCCTGGTCGGCGCGCACGGGTCTGTCGTATATAGGAACACCGAGCAACACTCTATCATAAGCGGAACATTTATAAAATATGGCACTATATTTAAGAAAGAAACTTGACAACAAAGCGGAAATCGCCGTATGGCAGGTAACCGAGACGGAAGAGGAACTGATGAACCTCATCTCCGTTCCGACAGATGAACTTGAAGAGATTTCACTTTTCAGAAGCGAGAGCCAGAGAAGGCAGAAGCTCGCAGTAAGGGCACTCCTTAACGAAGTGTTCGAGGAGAAGATGTACCTGAACCACCACGACAACGGACAGCCTTACCTCGAGAACTGCATCACCAACATCAGCATCACCCACACGGACAAGTATGTGGCTATCATCATCCACGACGAGGAGGAGCTCGGTATCGACATCGAGTCTCTCGACAGAGATTTCTCTGTAGTAGAGCAGAAAGCTCTCTCAGAGGACGAGATCGATGACCTGGAGAAGGACAAGAGAAACGAGCAGCTCGCAATCTACTGGTGCGCAAAAGAAGCCATCTTCAAGAGAATGTCTCAGAACCGCGTAGATTTCGCCGAGCAGATCGAGGTCGAGAAGTTCAACCTCAGAAAAGAGGGCGAGCTCGAGGCGACATTCATCCACAAGGATGAGCACGAGGAAGAGTTCGAACTTGAATATATGATGTTCGACCGCCACGTACTCGTATGGCTTGTAGGATAATCAATACGGAAATATAGCATAGCAGCCTGTCAATCATACGATCGACAGGCTGTTTCTTTTTAAGGACGGATGTCGTCCCAGGACTTTATCGCGTCATAGGCTTCGCGGGAGCCGTAGTAGGCCTTGAACCTGGCCTCGTCGTGTTCGACCCACCACTGGGTGCCCAGCCCCTTTTCAAAGGCATATGGCTTCATAAACATCTTCACTGCCCAGGCAGGAGCCAGAAAAGCAAGTCTGAAGTACCAGGGAAGCTTTGACTTCATTGACGCAAAGTAGTCATCCACCGGCACGTTTGCCCTGAAATGAAGGATGTCTTCCAGCACGTCTGCATCCCTGTACCACATTCCGTGGAAGTTCTTTAATGCAAACCACTGTGGCTCAAACACTTTCTCAGGAGAAGGAAGACCAAGCGAGCCAAGCATCCTGTTCATAAATTCATAGTTGGTCATACGGTACTGCACTCCGCTGCTGATGTTATAGGCCTTGTTCCAGAAAGATTCCGGCACCCAGTCTTCGCAGACCTGAGCCAGAAGACGGCCAGAATCCTCTATGGTAGCCCACTCAAGGACTCCCTTCATAGGGACGTGGAAGGCAGTCGGGTTCACGACCTTGAGAATGCCCGGATACAGGATTCCACTCTGCCTCAGCGAGACCCAATGCTTCAGGCCGGCATTTGCAAAGACTTCCTCCGAACGGATCTTCGACAGGGCATACATATCATATTCCGCAGGAATCTGCGGATCCCCGACGCCACCCATATGGTGCGGCGGATTTCGGTCGCCGTATTGGGCGACCGACCCTATATATATAACCTTTATATCTGATGAATCCGGTTGAGCGAGGACGGCCTTCACTACGTTTTCGGCCGATCCGACATTGACTTTGAGGGTCTTTTCGGGATAATAGTCCGCTGCGGGCGACACCATTCCTCCTACGTGAAGTACATAATCCGCCCCTGTGACTCCCCTGAGGACATCTTCGTAGCACATCAGGTCGCCCCATATCACCTCAACCGACGGATCCGCCGCATAGCGGCCCAGCATCCTGCGGTTCTTGCGGCTGTCGCGGGCAAGGAGCCTTATGTTGAAGCGTTCGCGACGGCTGTAGAGTTCCTGGAAACCTGCCCAGCCCATATTGCCGGTGCCTCCGGTCAAGAATACGGTCTTCTTCATATCCCTTATTTGAGCCAGGTCTCCGGATCCTGAGGAGTCTTGCCCTTCCACACCTCGAAGTGGAGCTGGGTCTGACTGTTGATAGTGTCGATCTTTCCTATTTCCTGACCCACCTTCACCTTGTCTCCGGCCTTGACCGAAACTGTCTTCAGCTTACAGTAGAGGGTGAAGTAATTTCCGTGCTGGATGAGGACACACTGGTTGTAGCCAGGCATCACAAACACCTGAGTCACAGTGCCTTCAAACACAGAATTCACTCCCGAACCCTTTGAAAGAGCGATGTCCACACCATTGTTAGGCGGCAGCTGGAGGTTCTTGTAGACCGGGTGGTAATGCTTTCCGAAACGTCCGACCACCGGACCGTCCGCCGGCCAAGGGAGCTTGCCTTTGTTCTTGGAGAACTCGGCATCGAGCTTCATATCGACCTCCGTCTTCTTCTTGTCCTTTGCCTTCTGGTCATCGGTCTTCATTGCCTCAGCAATGATACGGGCTATCTCCCTGTTGATCTTGTTGATTTCCTTCTTCTTGTTCTCTATCTGCTTCTGATAGCTCCTCTTATCTTTCTGAAGCTTCTTGATCACACTGTTGGCCTTCGCCTCATCCTGTTTCAGCCTGTCCAGTTCCTTTACTCTTTCGGCCTTTACGGATTCGGCCTCCTTCTTCAGCACAGCAAGACGCTCCTTCTTCAGCCTCAGTTCTTCCTTCATCTCCTTTATCCTTGTCGCCTCATTCTTCATAGTTGTCGAGAGGTTGCGGAAATAGCCGAAGCGGCGGAAAGCCTGGCCGAGGTTTTCGCTTGCAAACATATACATATACCACACCCTTGTGTCCCTGTTCTTGTACGCGCTCAGAACCAGTCGCGAATAGTGGGCTGTCAGGGTGTCTATCCTGGCATTGATCCTGTTGATTGCAAGGTTGGTAAGGTAAATGCTGTCCGAATACTGTCTGACCTGGCGGTCGGAATCTGCCACCAGGGCCTTTCTGTTGGAGATTTTTTTTCTTATAAGCACCAGGTCATTGTCCAGCGAACGGCTCTGAGAAGCGTTGGCTGCCAGCTGCTTGTCGATGATGGCGATCTCGCGCTCGAGCTTTTCCCTGCGCTGCTGCTGGGTACTTACATCCTGCGCAGACACTCCCGCCGAAAGCAGCAGGAGAAAGGCTGATATTATGAATAGTCTTATATGTCGGTGCATCTGTTGTTATTTCTTGATTGCGGCCTTCCTGGCATTGACTTTTTCCTCCAGACCAGGAATCTTATCCTGATTCTTGTGCATTGCAAGGTTCCAATAGACCATTGCAAGGTCGTACTCCTTGAGGGCATACAGGACCTCTGCATAGTGATCCATTATCACTGCACTGTCCTTTCCTCCATAAAGCATAGCCTGCTTGAAATGAGGCTTCGCTTCAAGAGGCTTGCCCATAAGGTAGAGTATCCAACCGAAAGTGTCGAGGTAAGTAGCATTGTTAGGTTCCGCCTCGATGGTCTTTCTGCTCATCTTATATGCCTTCTTGAGATTCTTGCCTTCTTCGCTGAGATAGTAGGCATAGTTGTTCAGGACGTAGACATAGTCCGGATTTATCTTCAAGGCCTTGTCGTAAGCCTTGTAGGCCTTCTTGCTGTCACCGAGCTGGTGATAGATGTCACCCATCGTCGACCACGCCCTCAGATTGCTTGAACTGTCCGCCGGAGCCACTTCCAGCACCTTTTCACATATTTCCAGGACTTTATCGTAGGCCTCGAGGTTATAATCTCCCACACTTGCCATCTCCAGGAAGGCTGTCTCCTTCGGGAAAAGTTCAAAAGCCTCACGGCCTGCTGAAGAAAGTTCCTTCCATTCCTCGGCATACATAAGGAACTCCACATAGCTTGCCCTTGCAGAGAAGCTCTTCGGCCAGGCCTTCATATTTTCCTTGAAATACTTCTTTGCTCCGTCCATTCTGTCGGTCGAATAATAGTAGACGGCAGCAGTCTGCAGGAGAGTGCTGTCAGAAGGATGGGACTCCAGGGCCTTTGTCACGACTGAGTCTATCTGAGGCAAGAAATTTCTTATGAACATAGGATCGGTCCTCTGGATGACAGCCATAAGGTAGTCGCTCTTGGCGGCAGGGGTGTCATCCGACTGGACATACTTTCCAAGCACAGAGAAATAGTCGTCGTATTTTCTTGTAAGCCTGTATGTCTCGGCCTTGCCAAGCATAGCCGGGAAATAGTCCGGAGCAAGGTCAAGGGCCTCATCGTAGTAGGCAATGGCTGTAGAATCGTTGTACATCGACATCTGATAGTCAGCCAGGGTCGTCAGCACAAACGGAGACGAGTACTGGCGGTTGTACTTCTCAAGCGACTCATAGGCCTCTTCGGGTCTGTTCAGGACACGAAGAAGATTGAAGCGGTACATCGCTATAGACTCGGTCATACCGAACACGGTCTCGATCTCCTTCAGCACTTCGAGCGCCTTGTCATATTCCTTCTGGGCCACATAGATCTCCACAAGGTCCAGATATATGTCATTCTTCTTCGGAAAATCGTCGAGAAGCCTTTCGTACATCTCCATTGTGAGTTCCGGACGTGATGTTACCGAATAAAGCCTTGCAAGACGGTACCTGTACCAGAAGTTGCCCGGATCAAGCTCCGAAGCCACACGGTAGCACTGCTCCGCCAGGGCAAGGTCCTTGACACGGACAGCGCACTGGGCGAGATAGTACCACGCCGCATCATTGTCGGGATCTTCCGCAACAATTTCATTGGCTATTCTACTGGCCTCCTCTATATTTCCGGAATTATAGGCGCTGACGACGCTTATGATCATATTGTCGTGCTTCGATCCTGGCCTCACATATTCCTGCGCAGAGGCACGGAAGCAGCCGGCGAGCAACGAAAGGGATATGATAATATATGTATATATATGCTTCATATTCATATAGTAAGAAACATACAAAAATAACACTCAATTTCGGGAAAATGCATATTTTTGGAAAAAATGTGCCGATAATGCAACAATACAGGCCCTGTCTGCATCTATGTCGCGCACGAAAAATTAACGGACCTGAAGGGCCTGACACTGAAGACCGTGGCTGAAATTTTTGATTTACAACTGATTAAGTCTTGCATAAAAGGAGATCGGGCGTCCCAGAAGGTCCTTTATGACCGTTTGGCACCCCGTATGTTTCCTTTGTGCCTACGCTACATCGGTGACAGAATTCAGGCAGAAGATGTTCTTCAGGACGGCTTTGTGACCTTGTTCACCAAGCTTGAAAACTATAAAGGGGATGGATCCTTTGAAGGCTGGGCCAGAAGGATCTTCGTCACGACGGCTCTTATGAGTCTGAGGAAGAAGGATGCTCTGAAGATGAGCGAGGAGATAGACCAGGTACGCGGAATGAAGACGGACATACCTTCGCAGGGAGAGAACATAGGCTATAAGGAACTTATGACGCTTGTGATGTCGCTCCCGCCAGGATTCAGGACGGTGTTCAATATGTACGCGATCGAGGGTTACACCCACAAGGAGATAGCAGATGCCTTGGGAATAACCGAGACGACGTCAAGGACACAGCTGAGCAGGGCAAGGATATGGCTGCAGAACAAAATTAAGGAAAGAGAAAATGTTTGAAGATAAGAATATAAACGAGTTCGACCTTATGATGAAGTCGATTCTGGACGAAGGCAGGGAGGAAGTTCCTGCCGGTGTCTGGGAGCGCGTGTCAGAAAGTCTTGACAAGGTTGCAGCTTCCAAGAGGAAGCCGGCTGCGGTGATATGGTTCAGAAGGGCCGGCATCGCTGCGGCGGCAGCTGCGGCAGCGATTGCGGTCGGCGTGGTGCTGAATCACGGCACGGAGGAGGCCCTTCTTCCAGACACCGGAGACAGTTCACTCATTGCTGTGGTAGAGCAGGAGACCAGCGCAGAAGAGCACGCTGCCACAGTAGAGGAAAGAGCCGAAGCTGTCACAATGCTGGCTGATGCGAAAAGACCAGCAGCACGCAAGCCGGCGACAGTAACTGAGGCAACTGAGATTCCGGCAGCTGAGGTTCCGGTGACAGAGATTCCGGTAGCTGAGATTCCGGTAGCTGAGATTCCGGAAACGGCACAGGAGTTCATTGAAAGTCAGTCAGCAGACAATTCTGCAGAAGCTGCAGAAGAAAACATATACTTCCCTGAAGACTGGGGCGAGGAGAAGGAGACATTCAGACCTTCTACATCCATAGTCCTTTCCGGTCTTGCCGGCACAAACAGCGCACAGGGTCAGAACAGGTTGAGTCCTCAGAAGGCTCCGGTCGTGACACCTGCACCTGAGAAGACAGGAATCGAAGAGACCAGCACAAAATCCACATACGGAATCCCGGTTTCAGCGGGAGTCGGAGTGAAGATCGGACTTTCACCGCGCTGGGCAGTGGGAATAGGAGCAAACTACACAATGCTGACCAGGACATTCTACGGCAAGTACACCCAGGTAAATCCTGACGGAACAATCGCAAGTTCCACATCTTCAGACATCAGGAACACACAGCACTATGTGGGAATCCCTGTTAACGTTTACTACAACATCATCTCCCAGGACAGAGTAAGTCTCTATGCCTATGGAGGAGGAAGCGCTGAGAAATGCATAAGCGATGACTACAATGTCCTCAGCACAGCGATCTCACATAGGGAGAAGGTCAACGGCCTCCAGTTCTCGGCAAATGCCGGCATCGGAGTGGAGTTTGCCATTGGAAAGAACTTAGGCGTCTACATCGATCCTAGTCTCCGCTACTACTTCAATAACGGTCAGCCAAAAAGCATACGAACAGTACAACCATTGATGTTCGGTTTCGAAATGGGTCTTAGAGTTAATCTCTAAGACTCTTTTTTTGAGAAATAAATCTTAAATTTGGTCTGTTTTCATCAAACTGGGATTTATGGTAACTTTTACACTCGCTCTGGTGCTGCTGATAGGCGGATATTTCATCTATGGTGCATATGTCAACAAAGTCTTCGGTCCGGATGACCGCAAGACACCTGCCGTAACTATGGAAGACGGCGTTGATTACATTCCTATGCCGACTTGGAAGATATTCATGATCCAATTCCTGAACATTGCAGGTCTGGGACCTATCTTCGGAGCCATTATGGGTGCGCAGTTCGGTACCGCCTCTTACCTCTGGATTGTGTTGGGAACCATTTTCGCCGGTGCAGTGCACGATTTCTTCTCAGGCACCCTTTCCATCCGAAACGGAGGCGAAAGCCTTCCGGAGATTGTGGGACGCTATCTTGGAGAGGGAACCCGAAAGGTGACTGGCGTATTCACCCTTATCCTCATGATTCTGGTAGGAGCTGTCTTTGTGAGTGGTCCGGCTGAACTCATCGCCGGTATGACTCCGGACTGGATGAATTCATATTTCTGGATTATCGTCATATTCCTTTATTATATCCTCGCGACCTTGCTGCCCGTCGACAAGATCATCGGCAAGGTGTATCCCCTCTTCGCGGGAGCACTGCTGTTTATGGCAGCTGGTATCCTTGTGATGTTATATGTGAAGAACCCTGATCTTCCTGAGATGTGGAACGGCTTTGGCACAAAGTACGAGTCGAACCCTATATTCCCTATGATGTTCATATCCATCGCCTGCGGTGCCATCAGCGGTTTCCACGCTACGCAGTCCCCTCTCATGGCCCGTTGCATCACAAAGGAAAAGCACTGCCGTCCGATCTTTTACGGTGCTATGGTTGCTGAGGGAATAGTTGCACTTATCTGGGCTGCTGCGGCAACAGCCTTCTTCCAGGAAAACGGAATCATAGATCAGGTTACAGGCAAGGCATTTTCGGGTGCTGCTGTGGCTACAAGGATTTCAAAGGAGTGGCTCGGCACGTTCGGAGGCGTCCTGGCTATTCTTGGTATCGTTGCAGCTCCTATCACAAGCGGAGACACCGCGCTACGTTCTGCCCGTCTCATAGCTGCCGACTTCCTGAAAATTGACCAGCGTCCTATAGGAAAACGCCTGCTCGTCTGCATTCCTATCTTCCTTCTGACCATCAGTGTGCTGGTGTACAGTCTCACAGATGCAGAAGGCTTCAAGATCATATGGCGTTACTTCGCCTGGTGCAACCAGACATTGTCTGTATTTACACTTTGGGCAATCACTGTCTACCTGGTGCGGGAAAAGAAGAATTTCTACATTGCCCTGCTCCCTGCCTTGATGATGACATTGGTCTGCTCTACATACATCTGCATCGCTCCGGAAGGATTATCGCTCCCTCACACGCTTTCCTACATTATCGGAGGTGTGTGCGTAATGACTGCACTTATCTGGTTCATTATCTGGTACAGGAAGAACTATCTTCCTAATAATCAATTTATTACAAAACGTTAAAAATTTATTTTTAACAAACTTTTCGTCACATTTTTCTTTTTCTTTAACAAATTGTCGAATTTGATGCGGACATTTGACGGAAAAAGAAAAGTCTGTGTATGGAAAAGGGAAAAAAGGAATTAACTGATATATCAATCGAAACATTGATATATGAGATCAGAGACTGTTGTTTTTCATATTTAAGGTCACGAATTGTGACCTTAAATACAACGGAAGAGCATATCAAGAATCAAAATAGGAGAGAAAGGATATGCTTATAAACATTTATTCTGCGAAGTGCATCGGGATTGATGCTGTGAAGGTCATTGTTGAGGTAGATGTCGCCCAGGGTATAGGGATTCATCTGGTGGGGTTGGCTGATGCTGCTGTAAAGGAAAGTCTGCTGCGCACAATCACGTCGCTGCAGTCGCTCGGGTTCAAGGTTCCCGGAAGAAAGATCGTCATAAATCTGGCTCCTGCCGATATGCACAAGAAGGGCAGCGGCTATGATGTGCCCATAGCCCTCGGAATCATCGCCGCTTCCGGACAGAGGGATCTTCCTCTGCTGGACAAGTATATAATAATGGGAGAGCTAGGTCTGGACGGGACCATAAGGGAGGTGCCGGGAGCGCTGCCGACCGTCGAGCTTGCCGAGCGGTCGGGGCTGCGCGGCTGCATCCTCCCGCAGGCATCCGCCCTGGAAGCAGTGGAGTACAGCAGCAGCGAAGTCTATGGAGTGGAGAATCTTGATGATGTACTGAGAATACTATCCGGAGAAGAAGACTGCAGGGACCTTCTGGCTGAAAGCATCATAGAAAGAAAAGGGATAAAGACTCAAGAAGAGGACAGCAAAGATTCCCTGGGCCACGTGATGGACTTCTCCGAAATCATCGGACAGGAAGGGGCCAAAAGAGGAGTGGAGATAGCGGCAGCCGGCGGACACAATGTCATAATGATCGGTCCTCCGGGATCCGGAAAGAGTTCTCTGGCCAAGGCCATCGCTTCCATATTGCCGAAAATGAGTCTTCGGGAGTCAGTTCAGACGAGTAAGATCTATTCCGTAGCCGGAAAAGGAAATCCTCTCAGGGGCCTGATGAAGCAACGTCCCTTCAGAGCACCTCATTACAGCGCTTCAGTTGCAGCCCTCATCGGAGGAGGTTCAGACAACATCCTGCCGGGAGAAATCTCGCTTGCCCACAACGGAATACTGATGATAGACGAGTTCTGTGAAGCACCAAAAAAGGTCCTTGAAGTGCTCAGAGCCCCTATGGAAGACCGTAAAGTTACAATTTCACGTCTGAAGACAAAGGTAGAATACCCGGCAGACTTTATGCTGGTAGCAGCTACAAATCCTTGTCCCTGCGGCTTCTACGGCGAGGGCGACAAATGCACCTGCACCCCGTCAAAACGTATGGCCTATCTGTCCAAACTCTCAGGCCCAATAATGGACCGCATCGACATACAGCTCTGGATGAAACCAATCGATCCGAAGAAACTCGTAGCCAGAAAATCGGCCGAGCCGAGCTCTGTAGTCGCAGCGAGGGTACTCAAAGCCCGTGATATACAGAAGGAAAGGTTCCGCGATGAAGGAATATTCTGCAACGCCGGAATGACCAACCGTATGATAGACAAGTACTGCCGTCTGGACAAGGAATGTCAGCAGCTTCTGGAAAAAATCATTGAGCATATGGGCCTTTCGGCCAGGGCGTGCTCCCGAATCCTGAAGCTCGCACGAACGATAGCAGACCTGGAAGGAGTAGAAAACATAACTGCCGCCCACCTGACCGAAGCGGCATCATACCGTTTCCTGGACAAGCAGCAGTTATTGTGATTTTTCCTATCTTTGCAGAATGAAACAGGAAGTTACAATCAGAGGCATAGAAGACCTCGACAGAGCGGCGAAGGAATTCCTCGAAAAGATCGGGGACAACACTCTTGTGGCCTTCTTCGCACCTATGGGTTCAGGCAAGACTACATTTACAACAGCTATATGCAAGGTTCTCGGCGTGACCGACCCAGTCGGTTCGCCGACTTTTGCCATTGTCAACGAATATATGAGGGCAGACGGAGATCCGATGTACCATTTCGACTTCTACAGGATAAACAAACTGCAGGAAGCCATCGAAATCGGCCTCTACGACTACCTTGACAGCGGCTGCCTCTGCATAATGGAGTGGCCGGAGAACATCGAAGACCTCCTTCCTGAAGAGACACTGAAGGTAAGCATAAAGGTGAATCCAGACCAGTCCAGGACTCTGACTTGGGAAGACCCTCAGCTGTCGTAATCAGTCAGTGCGTTTCCCTGCAGTTACAGACGAAATGTAGCCGTTCACCTTAAGAGTATCCACAGTTCCGTCCTTCCACAAGACAGGCCAGCCTCCAAAACCGGAGGACAGGCCTACATTCAGTATTCCGTTTGTCAAAGCCATAGTGTTTTCACCTACTGAAACATAACCGAGAGGTGCTTCAAAGACGTCCCCGCAGCGGTATATGACACCCTTGGCCGACGGAGACTTTGAATTCATCACACAGAACACCCCATCTCCCTCCACACACCACGACGCTACGGTCGTGCCTGTGTTGAAATACAGCTGCTCACCATCTTTCCACAGTATACAGGCCAGGGTTATATTACGGCAGAAAAGCAGTCCCTCGACACAGACAACACCTTGCGAGACAGAAAGCCGCCCGGTCAGAAGCGATGAGGCCTGGGGTAAAGTCAGCACCGACTTGGATTCCCCACGGAAAAGCACAGGCCCCTGCACCCCGACCAACGAAGCGATGTAACACACCTGTCCATCAGCCATCATCAGGTCCCATACCTTCTTGACATCCTCCCTCAACGCAGCCTGCTGCGGTACACCATCCACCACACAGTAGTACCGTTCTACACTTCCTCCGCCTGATCCGATAGGCTCAGAATAGGCGAAACAAATATGGTCACCGTCGCGATGAAATCGGGAAAAGGTGCGGCCCGAGGCCTTTTCGAGCAGGATTTCGCCGTTTTTCCTATATGAAAACCCTTCGCCTGCACGCGAATGACCTAAAGTATATATATCTTCACCGTCAACAATCATCCCTTGCAGGAATTCCCTGCCGGGATAGCGGAACACCTCCTTGCCATCCTTCTTTATTATGGTCTCGTCGTCCGTAGAGAAATCCGTGTACAGATGACCGTCTATCATCCTGTGCGAATCGGCATCTGAACTTATGTGATAAGCATCACCTACAGGAACCTTCATCATTGGAATCCCGTCAGCAAACACCACAAGGGAGCATTTTACGCTTCCCTTTTCCCTGTCCGAACGCCAATCATATCCGTCCTGATAGTCCAAGGCTGTGACATAGCAGACCGTCTTTGAAGGATCTGAAGTTCCGACATTCATTCCCGGTCCCGTCCATATTCCTCCGGAAGTGTCTCTCACACTCTCTCCCAATTCGTGGATTCCGCACGCTGCCAGCATCAGTCCCACACACAATACAAAAGCTGATCTTCCCATACTTTTTTCATCAAAGGAAGACAATAAAGCAGAAAGGCGGAAATATGTTCGTCCCATATTCCCGTCTTTCGTCACAAATTTCTTTTTCTTTAAACTTTTGCTTTTTCTTTAACGTTTTTACGCCTTGAAAAGGGCAAACAGAGCCGATCCGGAGCCTGACATACTTGCATAAACAGCTCCGCATTCATAAAGCGAACGTTTGATTGCATCCAGTTCAGGATACTTCGCAAAGACCGTTTCCTCGAAATCATTGACAAGCACTCCTTGCCACTCATCCACCGGTCTTGCCAATGCATCCCTCAACGGAACCTCCGGAAGATGTGGTCTGATACCGCTGTAGGCATCCTTTGTGGAGACCGAAACTCCTTCAGGCGTCAGCACCTGCAGGTCATAACCGGAAATATCGACAGGCCACTCGGTCAGGATCTCTCCCCTTCCCTCTCCTATCATAGGACGGTTATATATGAAAAAGGCGCAGTCGCTGCCAAGGCGCGAAGCATATTCCGCCAGTTTCTGATCCGAAAGGCCGAGCCCGCAGAGTTCATTGAGCATCTTAAGGGCAAATGCGGCATCTGCCGATCCACCTCCCAGGCCTGCTCCCACAGGGGATGTCTTCTCAAGGAAAATCTTCACAGGCGGCAGATTGAAGTCTTCTGCCAGGATGAAGTAAGCTTTTGCTGTAAGATCCTTCAACGGGTCCCAGTCCACGCCTTCTTCGCGGGCAATGGTGATCATCAGCTTTCCGTCCTCAGAAATACCCTGCACAAGTCCTTGCTCAACACCGTTGTACTTTGCGAACAACATAGCAGAAGTAGTGCTGAAGTCATCACCGGTTATGATCTCCAATGTGTCCTTTATGCCGAAATACGGCACAAAAAGAGTTTCGAGGTCGTGAAAACCGTCCTCTCTCTTCCTCAGCACATTAAGACCGAGATTTATCTTGACGTTAGGATTGGTTATCATATGCTCCTTACCGCTTCTTCAAACTTGGCTGCCACTGCTTCGCGCTCGTCTTCAGGAATATTCTCAAGCACAGGGGCGATGAATGATATCATCTGAAGAACCCTTGCATCTTCGAGGGTGATGCCTCGCGAACGCATATAGAACTGCTCCTCTTCGTTGAGTCGGCCTATGGTAGCGCCGTGCGAGCATTTCACATCGTCTGCATATATCTCAAGCTGCGGTTTTGTGTCCACCTTTGCTCCATCAGAAAGAAGGAGGTTGTGGTTCTCCTGATAAGCCTCCGTTCTCTGTGCATCCTGGACAACTATGATCTTTCCATAGAAATCCACCTTCGAAGTGCCTCCGGCAATGCCTTTGAAAAGCTGACGGGAGTTGCAGTGAGGCAGGTCGTGGTGCATATCCACCGCAATCTTCACCCTCTCTTCTCCTCCGCAGACATAGGCTCCATAAATGTTCGCCTCTGCCCCTTCTCCGGCCAGGCGTACATCCAGTTTCACGTCACAGCTCACGCCCGGGTACACAAGAAGCACCATATCCTTTCTCTGACCGGACTGTACTTCTATGTTGCGGACAAGCTGACCGTCTGAAACGATTATAACTTCAGTCATAGCGCAGGCCTCCTAGAGATTATCGTAACCCTTTTCTTCGATCTCAGCCACAAGCTCCTTGCCTGCAGTCTTCACGATCTTACCGTCCTTGAGCACGTGTACCACATCAGGCACAATGTACTCCAGAAGTCTCTGGTAGTGGGTGATGACGATGGCAGCCTTCTCCGGAGTGTGGAGTGAGTTGACACCGTTTGCAACTATGCGGAGTGCATCCACATCAAGTCCGCTGTCTGTCTCGTCAAGGATGGCAAGAGTAGGATCGAGCATAGCCATCTGGAAGATCTCGTTACGCTTCTTTTCTCCTCCAGAGAATCCCACATTCACCTCACGCTTTGCAAACTCAGGCTTCATCTGCACGAAAGCCATCTTCTCACGCATAAGCTTGAGGAAGTCACCGGCCTTGAGAGGCTCCAGTCCTTTACCGGTACGGTGAGAGTTGACTGCAGTCTTCATAAAGTTGGTGATGGTAACACCCGGAATCTCTACAGGATACTGGAATGAAAGGAATATGCCGGCCCAGGCTCTTTCCTCCGGCGACATAGCCAGAAGGTCCTGACCGAGGAACTCGATGCTGCCTGCAGTCACAGTGAACTGTGGCTTGCCGGCCAACACTGCAGAAAGAGTACTCTTTCCTGCACCGTTCGGTCCCATCACTGCGTGTATTTCACCCTTGCGGATGGTAAGGTCGACTCCTTTAAGGATCTCCTTGTCTTCAACTGAGGCTCTGAGGCCTTCTATTTTCAATAATATATCGTTCATATCAAGCGTTGTTTCTATATAATTTATACCAGGTGAACAGTGACCATACACCGTTTATCAGGTAAAGGCAGCTGACTATCGGCATAAAGACCAGTCCTGCCTTCAGGTAGAGTGTCAGGTTGGCCACATTCACAAAGAGCCAGGCTATCCAACAGTCCCACTTCTTCAGGGCTGAAAGTGTCTGGGCTGTAAGGATCAGTACTGTCACACAGCAGTCCAGGTAAGGAAGAGGATTTGCCGGGAAGTAACCCACAAACCACTTTGTTCCCATCTGACTCATTAACCAACCCCACACAAATGCCAGCACGAGCACCAGAACGACGATCATTCCCCTCGCAGGCCATCCCAGCATCGAGACCTTCAGTTCACCGCTGCCGGAAGCACTCTCCTCCTCCTTCTTCGGATGGGACCACCTGTACTGTCCCATAATGTTGATACCTAAAGATATAGGCTGCAATATGAGGTTGGCGTAGAGATTCTTCTGCCAGAACATAAAGAAAAGCAAGGCTGTGTAGACATAACCTATATAAAAATTATATCTGCTGTTGCGTCCTGCCAGGAAAACAGTGGTCAGGCCAAACACCGCTGACAAGAGATCGATCAGCAGCACCGGCTTTCCTCCAAGTTCAAACAGTATTATACTCAAAGCGTCCATCTTTATCCTACCGATCCTTCAAGACTTACCTGCAGAAGTTTCTGTGCCTCAACCGCAAACTCCATAGGAAGTTTGGCAAGCACTTCACGTGCATAGCCGTTCACAATAAGTCCAACAGCCTCTTCCGGGCCTATTCCTCGCTGATTGCAGTAGAAGAGCTGGTCTTCGCTGATCTTTGAGGTAGTAGCCTCGTGTTCCACCACAGCTGTCTTGTTTGCATTCTCTATGTACGGGAAGGTGTGGGCTCCACACTTGTCTCCGATAAGAAGGCTGTCGCACTGTGAGAAGTTGCGCGCATTGTCAGCTCCGGGCATCATCTTCACAAGACCGCGGTAGCTGTTCTGGCTGCGTCCGGCAGAAATACCCTTGCTGATGATGCGGCTGCGTGTGTTGCGGCCTATGTGGATCATCTTTGTTCCTGTGTCAGCCTGCTGATAATTGTTTGTCACGGCCACCGAATAGAACTCCGATGAAGAATTGTCTCCCTTGAGGATGGTAGAAGGGTACTTCCAGGTGATCGCCGATCCTGTCTCGACCTGAGTCCACGAAAGGTGGCTGCCGCTACCCTTGCATATACCTCTCTTTGTGACGAAGTTATATATACCTCCCTTGCCTTCCTTGTCGCCCGGGTACCAGTTCTGTACTGTCGAGTACTTGACCTCCGCGTCCTTCTCGACAATGATCTCGACCACAGCCGCGTGAAGCTGATTCTCGTCGCGCATAGGTGCGGTACATCCCTCCATATAGCTTACATACGAACCCTCGTCAGCTACGATCAGCGTCCTCTCGAACTGACCTGTACCGGCCGCGTTGATTCGGAAATAGCTCGACAGCTCCATAGGACAGCGCACGCCCTTAGGGATATATACAAACGAGCCGTCGCTGAATACGGCAGAATTCAAGGCCGCATAGAAATTGTCGCCTACAGGCACCACGGAAGCAAGGTACTTGCGTACAAGGTCAGGATGCTCCTTTACGGCCTCCGAGAACGAGCAGAATATGATTCCCTTCTCTGCCAGTGCAGAACGGAATGTAGTCGTCACTGACACAGAGTCAAAGACAGCGTCTACAGCCACACCTGCGAGCGCCTCCCTCTCGTGAAGAGGAATACCAAGCTTGTCAAATGTCTTTGCTAGCTCCGGATCGATCTCCTTGGGGCGGTCTTCCGCCTTCTTCGGAGCCGCATAATAGATGATGTCCTGAAAATCTATCTCAGGTATGTCAAGATGTGCCCATTTCGGGAGAGGCATCTTCTGCCAGCGGCGGAATGCCTCCAGACGGAACTCCAGCATCCACTCCGGCTCTTCCTTCTTCGCCGAAATCAGGCGTATTATGTCTTCATTAAGGCCTTTCGGTATAAATTCCTGCTCTACATCCGTCACAAAGCCGTGTTCATACTCCTTGTCGGCAAGACCTTCCAATATTTCTTTATCTTTACTCATATCTCTTTTCCTTAACAGGTCAGGGCAACAACAAAATTGCTATCCAGCAACTTTAGAGCCTGAATGCCCTAACTTGCAAAGATAGCAATTTCGGTATAATTAAGAAAGATATCTTAGAGAACAAACTGCACAGGGACTGTGAGTCTTACTGCCTTCTTCTCTCCATCCTGCTCAGCCGGAGTCCAATCCGGCGACTTGGAGATGGCCTTCACGACTTCCTTGTCAAGTGTCTTTTCTATTCCTTTTATGACAGCCACATCCTCTACTTTTCCTTCTGCGGTGACTACAAACTGAGCAATGACCACTCCCTGCAGCTGGTGAACTCTTGCAGATGCCGGATAACGAACCTGAGACTCAACCCACAATGAGAAATCCTCGATGTCTCCGCCACGGAAACTAGGCATTACTATGTCCAGCATAAGGCGTTTGCGTTTTTCCGACCATTTGATTCTGGCCACTTCCAGAAACTTCTTCTGCTGAGTTGTCAGTTCCACTCTCGGATGGTAAGGACGCTTAGCCTTGATCTCCGGAGGAGTGACATCGTACTCAGCTATCTTTGTAATGAGCTTTCCCTTGTCATATGCAGCGATCAACACTGATCCGTCCGGTCTGTAAAGAGTGTCTATTCCGTGATAACGACCCTTGCGGAATCCTCCGACCATAACTGCTCCATTCTCACGGAAAACGGCCGCCTGACCTGTAGCGCGGCCTCTTGAAAACTCTCCGACATAGCACTCTCCACTTGGCCTATAGCAGATGCAGTCGCCATCTGGCTCTGCATTGGTGAACTTGCCCATTATGATGCCATCCTTTTCGGAATAAAGGATACCATCGCCCTGGTACCATTCACCTTCATAACGGAAATCACTGCCGACTATGACAGTATCGCGGTGTACCTGCGCTTTCAGGGACATTGACGACAGCACAACCATCGCCAACATCAGAAGTGAGCATTTAGTCTTCATAACTATTCAAGTTTGAATCTTAATGCTCTAAAAATAAGAAAATTAATCCGAAAATGCAAATTTGGGGTAATAGCGGAACTTAAGCTATTTGGTAAGCCTATAGGTAATGTCGCTTAAAGTCAGGTCCGGAAGCACCTTCAGAAGGCGCTGATTTGTTGTGGGAGAGGAGAGAGGCCCCCTTTCCTCGATGTAAGGACCGAGCTTTATATAGTTGAAATTCTTCAGATCGATGGCCGAATCCATCTCTTCCCTACCTGAATACCATCCTGTCTTGAGCCCAGGATAGTTTGTACGCATATAGGCTGCAAGGGCATTGATTTCAGAAGCTCTGCCGTCACCACCCATAAAGCAGACACAGGTGATGGCCTTGCCATAAATATTCATAAGGACCTCAAGGGCATCGGCATCCAGAACATCGCCGATATTCTGTTGCAGATGGGTACTATGACAACCGGGGCATCGGTTAGGACACCCCGTTATGTTCAGCGCCAGAGACACCTCATCCGGAATCTCGGCAAAGACTATGTCATAATTGTAGAATCTTACCATTTCGCGTAGAAGCGTCTTGAGGCTTCTCTCTGACGAGCCTGTGAGAAGTTGGAAACTCGCTTCATATATCCGATAACTCGGGTGAGGTAGTCAAGGTTCTCGCTTCCACAGTGAGGGCACTTCTTCATATAACGCTTGTCGATGTGGCCACACTCGTTGCAGATAGTATTAGGAATATTGAATGTCAGGTAGTTACAACCCTCAAGTGCAGCTACGTGAAGAAGGTGACGGTACTGCTCCTTAGTGAGGTGCTCCTCAAGGTTCATATGAAGAGCCGAACCTCCTGTAAGGTGGTCGATGTAACGGCGGCCGTGGAGACGGATCTTGTCGATGATGTTCAAAGACTCATCCTCAACGATATAGAAATAAGAGTTGTAGCACTCACGAGGCACAACATAACCGTCCTCCTTGTCCCACTTCGCGTGTTTTACACCCACGTTCTCAGCAGGGATCATCTCGCAGTTGAACATAAGGTCCTTGGTGCGGTACTTCTTGTTGTAAGTCTCCACCAGACCGAGGATCTCCTGAACGAACTTCTCGTACTCAGGGTTGTCGTTGATGGTGATTCCAAGGAACTCGGCAGCCTCAACAAGACCGTTTACACCGATTGTGAGGTACTGACGTGAAAGGTTGATGTATCCTGAATCGAAGAGAGGGAGCATACCCTTCTTCTGAAGATCCTTGAGGTTCTCGTTGTAGCAGGTCTGAACCTTGTGTACGAGGTCGATTACCTCCTCAAGATAAGTGAGATAGTGGATGCTGTTCTTTACTGCGTACTGGATACAGCGGTTGAGGTTGATTGTCAACACGCTCTTTGAACCTGTAGACACACCACCGGCTCCGAGAGTGTAGCTGAATCCGTTGTCCTGGATCTCGTTTCTGAGACGGCAGCAGCTTGAAAGCGAGTCTGCGTTGTCGCTGATATATGTAAAGAACGAGTGTCCTTCTGCATACATCTCGGCAGTAAGGTCTCCGTACTCCGCATCACGAGGTTCGCCGTCCTTTGTAAGAAGGGCCATTGTCTCGACAGGGAAAGTGAGAGGAGTCTTGAGACGCTCTGCATTGAACCACTTCATAAATGTCTTCTGAAGCCAAGAGAGTGATTCCCAGCAAGGTTTTGTTCCATCAGGGAAGCGGAACTCACCGAAGAGGCTCTCGAAATAGTACTTGTCATAGTATGAAATGTTCCAGAACACTGCCTGGAAGTTGCGTGCACCTGTAGGCTGGTTGATCGAATATACAATCTGCTCGAAGCAGTCTGTGATCACCTTCTTGATTGTACGCTTCTTTGTAGAGAGGTCAGCCTGGTCTCCGCTTCTGAGGTAGTAGTCCTCACCGTACTCCTTACGGATGAAGTAGTCCATATACATAAGGAACTCTGGAGTAGCGCAGGCACCCGAAAGCATAGAAGACACGATGAACACCATATTCACGAAACCACCGCAGTAAGACTTGAGGTTGGTCGGGCGTGTAGAGTTTCCACCGATACCCTTTGTTCCGTCGAGAAGCCAAGGGTACATAGTGATGGAAGCACAGTAGTTCGCCATCGAAGTCTCATCATTCTTGTAGATGAAGTGATTCTTGAGCAGATAGATATATTTGTCGGAAAGTTCGCGTCCGTACACGTCTCTGATACGGTCAGTAAGAAGACGACGGTTCAGGCGGATGAAGTTCTGCTTAGGAAGCTCACCGATCAATGTGGCGATGTTCTTCTTCTCCACATTTGCATTTGCGTCATACTTCGAGCCTGTAGCTGCATTCGATGCATCACAGTAAGAAGTGAGGAAGTCAAGCTTGTCCTTGACCTCACGATCCTCCATATGTTTCTGACGATAAAGGATATAGCTCTTTGCCACAGCATAATAATGCTCTGCCATAAGGGCCACCTCTACCTGGTTCTGGATCTCCTCCACACTCATTCCGTCCTTCACGCGGACTCTGCTGAGTATGCTGATCAGATCATCTTCTGACGCGTAGCTGCCTTCTGCAAGAAATGCCTTGCTGATTGCATTCTTGATCTTGTCTACCGAGAACGTTTCGCGTTTGCCGTCTCTCTTTACTATGCTTAATTCCGAACTTCCCATATATAGTTTTATTTTTATTCTTTGTGTGTTTAGAACCGCAAATTTATAAAACAAGAGCCATAGAAAAAGGGCCTCCAGCCGTTTTGACCGGAAAAGTTATCAACAGGCTTATAAACATCGGCCTCCTGTGCCTGTGAGACGCCGTTTTGCCTCTCCCGGCTTTGAATGAACAAGGAGATTTGTTACATTTGCAGTCTGTATGAACGGAAGACTCGCACATATGATATTCTTGTCAGCGGCAATTTTGCTGCTGGCCACAGGCGTGTCCAGCCACGAGGCATATGCCCAGAAAAGAAAGTCATCCGTAGTCAAGGCAATGGAGGCGGAAAAAGCCAAGGAACAGGCTCTCTCCGAAGCAAGGAAGCGCGCGATGGAAGCCACAAAGCCACAGGGAGAAATCTTGGAATTCATTGTAGAAGACGGAGATACAATCTTTGTTGATGAACTCGCAGCCGCGAAAATATGGCAGAGACTTCCAAGACAGAAAGGTCGCGAGTGGAGGAAATATTATCGCCTGGTACACAACTTCAGCAAGGCTTACCCATATGCCCTGGTGGCAAAAAAACTTGTGATCCAAGCGGACAGCACCATCGCTGCCGACAAGCTCAAAGGAGCAAAAAGGGAGAAATATATCAGCAAGGTCCAGGAAGAACTGTTCGAGGTGTTCGAAGGTCAGATGAGAAAGCTCACGGTAAGCCAGGGAGCACTCATAATGAAGCTCATCGACCGCGAAGTCGGCAAGTCATCCTACAATATAATCAAGGGATATAAAAGCGGCGTCACAGCAAGTTTCTGGCAGGGCATAGCCAAGGTGTTCGGCTCCGACCTGAAGGCACCATATGATCCTGAAGGCGAAGACGAAATGACCGAAGAACTTGTAAAATTATGGGAAGCAGGAGAATTCGAAGGACTTTATTATTCCTTGTTCTGGAAATGGCCTCCTACCGTAGACATTCCATCAAAGTACTTGTAAGGGGACCCGTCCATCCAATCTTTCAAAATATGGAATTCCGCACCTGAAGACAGCTTCAGACTGACATCTGTGTGGTAATGCCCGAATATGAAGTAATCCACCTTTTCATTTGCTGCGAACTCTTCAGCAAATTTATACAGAGGTTCCTCCTCTCCTTTGAAGACATATTCTTCGTGACGCGCAAGACGGTTGTTCTTTGACCAGCCGTTTCCCAGACGGAAGGCCAGCCACGGATGAAGTGCACTGAAAAGCACCTGAAGCGGCCTGCAATGGAACACCCCACGAAGGAAACGGTAACCCGCAGGAACAGGACCCAGACCGTCACCGTGTCCAAGGCAGAAACGCTTTCCCTCAATCTCCACAACTGCCGGCTGGACAAGACGTTTCATTCCGAGTTCCTCAAAATAGCTGTAAGTCCACACATCGTGGTTACCCTGGAAGAAATACACCTGTACGCCCTTGTCCATAAGATCCTGCAAGGCAGCAAAGACACGCACATATCCCTTGGGAACAACGTCCCTGTACTCGTACCAGAAATCCCATATGTCACCGAGAAGATACAAGGCCTTGGCATCTTCCGAGATGGAGCGTAGAAAATCCACAAAGCGACGCTCCCTGCCCTCAGGATCTGCGACCTGAAGTCCGAGATGGACATCCGAAACGAAATATGTACGGTTTCTTTCCATTTAAGCAAAAATGAATATGGCGGCTGCCGCAATGAGACAGTACAGCGCAAACCAGCTGAGCTTTGCCTTCCTTACCAGAGCAATCATTACCTTGCAAGCAAATAGTCCTGACACAAAGGCAGATACAAATCCCAGAACAAGAGCGGTACCTCCTACCGAAGAAGCGGCAAAATCACCTCCTACGACCTCAAGGAAGGTCTCACCGAGAATAGGCACAAGCACCATCAGGAATGAGAACTGAGCCATAACATCTCTCTTTACACCGCAGATCAGACCTGTAGATATAGTGGTGCCGGAACGCGAAAGACCCGGAATGACCGCAAAAGCCTGTCCGAGGCCGACTGCGAATGCCTGCCAATACGAAATACCGTTGCGATACTCCTTTTCAGGAAATATGGATTTCATTCCCGGACGCGAGGCGCGGTCCGAAAAGAACAGAAGCAACGCTGTCATCACAAGAGCCACTCCCACCACGTGGATGGAACCGAACATAGCCTCGACGCTGTCCTTGAAGAATAATCCTACAATGAGGACAGGTATCATCGACACAGCAATCTTCAGGACATAATCCATCTGATCATTGTCTGAAAACTTGAAAAACCCCTTCAGAAGATCCCATATCTGCTTTCTGAAGACAACTATGGTACTGAGAACCGTAGCGGCGTGAACCATTGTCGTGAAAAGAAGGTCGTCAGTGGTCTCCACACCAAGAAGCACCTTGCCTATTTCAAGATGCCCGCTACTGCTCACCGGCAGAAACTCCGTCAGACCCTGTACAAGTCCGAGGATTACGGCTTCAAACCACTCCATTACTCCTTATCTGCACGGCCTTTGCCGAAAAGGCCCATTATGGCAACCACTTCTATCACTATACCGAGGATTATGACTATCGGAGCCGCTACCATACGGCGGAAGTCGAACATATCATAATTGAAAACTTCCGGATCGGTGCTGCCACCTCCTGTCATAAGGGCGTAGCCTGAAATCATTACCAGAAGTCCTATGAGAAGCAACCTGAGCCCCTTTGGGGTGATTGCCATTTTTGTATTGTTGTTTTCCATATTCCTAATAATATAATTCGTCTTTCTTGAGAGATATCAGTTTGTTCACGACAAAGAATGTGCTTATCAGACAGATCGTCAGACCGGCCGCAACAACTATGCCCAGCACTATCAGCAGCAGGTCCATACGGAAGATTTCAAACAGCTGCTCGAACTCGCTCCTCATCACGAACATCAGTCCCAGAAGGACTATGATGGCTATGAAGGAAGCAAAGAGTCCCTGAAATGCGGACTGAACCAGGAAAGGTCCACGGATGAATGAACGTGTCGCTCCTACCAGCTTCATTGTGTGAATTGTAAATCTGCGTGCAAAGACACTCAGACGCACTGTATTGTTTATCAGCACAAACGAGATGAAAAGCAGCAAGGCGATGAACACGCCGAGTATGAGTGATATTCGGCTGAGATTGGCATTCAGTGCATCCACCAGCGACTTCTGATATATGACTTCGTCAACAAGGGAACTCTTTGATATCTCAGCCCTGACCACTTCAAGACTGTCTGCCGAGACATAACCGGCCTCGAGGGTGACATCAATGGAAACCGGTATCGGAGATGTCTCGAACACATCAAGAAAATCCTCTCCAAGCTGCTGTGCAAGCTCCCTCTGGCCCTGTTCCTTTGAGATGAAGACAGTGTTCTTTATGTACCTTTCTCCGTCAAGAGACTCCTTGAATTTGAGTGCTTCTTCATCACTGACAGTCTGCTTCATCATCACAGACACCTGCATATTTTCCTTGAAATAGTCGGATACACCTTTGGCATTCACCATCAGAAGACTGGCGATTCCGACCAGAAGAAGCACAAGACTTATGCTTATCACCGACGAAAGGTAGGCGTTCATAAGCCTTCTGCGCATTATCTTATTATCTGTCTTACCCATACGAATAGTCCTATCAGGGCCCAAAGATAGTGAAATTCAAAAAAAATTCTTATCTTTGTAGTTGATTTTGTCTAAAAATAAACGGTATGAGTAACACGTCCAAAAGAGTTCTGTTCGTCAATTCGGAGATATATCCATATCTCCCGGAATCTGATATCGCCAACATCGGAAGATACCTTCCTCAGGGCATTCAGGAAAGAAAGAAGGAAATAAGGTCATTTATGCCAAGATACGGCTGCATCAACGAGAGGAAGAACCAGCTCCACGAAGTGATCCGTCTTTCCGGAATGAATATAATCATCAACGACGTAGACAGACCTCTGGTCATCAAGGTTGCATCCATCTCTTCAGCAAGAATGCAGGTGTACTTCATTGACAATGAGGACTACTTCCACCGCAAGAGCATCTATCACGATGCCGACGGAAACTTCTTTGAAGACAATAGCGAGAGAGCTATTTTCTTTGCAAGAGGAGTGCTGGAGACAGTAAAGAAACTTCGCTGGGCACCAGACATCATCCACTGCCAGGGATGGATTTCACACGTTCTTCCGCTCTACCTCAAGAAGACATACATCGACGACCCGATTTTCTCTCAGAGCAAAGTCGTTCTTTCGCTTTATGACGACACTCCGACAGCAAACTTCTCAGCGGACTTCAAGGACAGGATCCTGTTCAACGGTGTGTCAGAGAAGGATGTGGAGATATTGTCAGATCCTACTGGCATAAATCTTGCGAAACTCGCGGCGAGCTATTCAGACGGAATCATTCTCGGCGCCGGAAACGTCCACGAAGACATTGTCAATTTCTGCAAAGAATCCGGACTTCCTGTGCTGCCATACAACGCAGCCGCAATGGAAGATGGCTCATACATTGAAGAATATAACAACTTTTACGATCAGTTCTAAAATAAGATCGGGTAACTTTAGGAATATGAATTTTAAATCATTGGCCAGAGCCAGCCGCCTTGTGGCAATCGGTGCGATACTGTTCGGCTCGGCATCTTGTGTGAAAATAAACGAACAGCTTGGCGAGAACCTCATCCCAACAGATCAGAAATGGGAGGTTTTTGAAATCGATCCAATGGAACTTACAGACATCAGAATGCAGATGTCAGACAGCCTCTCAGGATACAGCACCAGCAGATTCGTATTCGGTTCAGTAAAAGACAGCAAATTCGGAACAAGCATAAAAAGCGCAAGTTTTACACTTGTGCCGCTTTACGACACCCTCGACTTCGGTGATCCCGCAACTTTGAAGATCAGACAGTTCCACTTCAGCGCGGTACGCGACACTCTCTCTGTAATGAACAAAGAGCAGTTGAGGATGCTCCAGAATGTGTATGTATCAGAGCTCAAGAAGCCGCTTGACTCGACTGTGCTGTACACAGGATCCTTTATGAGTCCTGAGAAACGTGCAGAGTATCTGGACACTGACAACATCATCACAACAGGTATACCTGTGTACGACGGAGGTGATTCCCTTTCATTCGACTTCAGCAGAGAGTTCACAGAAAGATTCGTCCAGACCCTCAGGGAAACAGCCCTTGACAGTATGGACCTCTTTGTTCAGAAGCTTCCTGGAATATACATCACAACTGACGCACCTGTAGGAGATGGCGGACGTATCAACTTGTTCGACATAGACATCGACGATTCGCAGGGCTACCTCGCAGGAAACTTTGCAGAGTTGAAGATCACTGCAAAGTATGACCATTCAGAAGAGCCGATTGACACATCTTTCGCATTCTTCTTCGGTCCGGCAGAGTTCCTTGACGAAGATTCGACAGGATACCCTACACAGTTTGCATTCAACTCAAGCGAACACGAGACTTATGATATATATAAGGAAGGTGTGAAGGCAACTGACAAGATCTATATTGAAGGCGGCAGCGGCATCAAGCCGGTGATCAAGGCCAAGGAGATCAAGGAACTTGTCGAGGAACAGCTCGTTGCCAACGGAATCGCTGATAAGAGTGAGGTGGTGATAAACAAGGCTTCCCTCATACTTCCATATGACGTCGAGGGCAATTACGACCTTCTTGACAATTACCCGATGATCCTCAGTCCTACAGTTCGTCTGAGAAGTTCTAAGGGCGGCTATGTATCATATGCCGGCATCACTGACTCCAGCATATCTACAGAGAATCAGGGAGACATCAACAGATCCCGCAGTCTCTATTCACCGGACATCAGCTATCACGTACAGGAAATTCTCAGTCTTGACGAGAAATCCAAGGATTACGAAAAACAACTTGAAGCACACGACATCTGGTTCCTCATAATGTACGAGGAAATCGTGGAGCAGGAGAACAACAACGCATACAACGACCTTTATAATAACCTTCTGTACAGCTCGTACTACAACAACCTTTACGGAGGATATGGTGGTTATGGCGGATATGGCGGCTACGGAGGATATGGTGGTTACGGCGGATACGGTGGCTACGGCGGATATGGCGGATATGGCTACGGCAGCAACTACTACAACTACTATATGATGGCTATGTACGCAAGTGCTATGAGTTCTTCATCAAACTCAAAGTCTTCTATAGAGCTGGACAAGGACAGGTACTACTTTGCAACACTCAACGGACCTGAAGCATCAGGCGCAAAGCCACAGCTGAAGATAACATTCTCTGTGCCTAAGACAGCAGAGCAATAAAGATAAAAAATAATGGCGGTTCTGATCGAACCGCCATTATTTTTTATCTTCAGCAATGATTATTTTGCGTCTACCTTTGCCTGGATGTACTCGATAGCATCACCTACTGTTGTGATCTTGTCGCCTGCGTCATCGTCTGGAATCTCGATGTCGAACTTCTTCTCGAAGTCCATAATGAGTTCTACGATGTCAAGTGAGTCTGCACCGAGATCATTAGTGAAGCTAGCTGTCTCAGTTACCTCTGAAGCATCAACGCCCAATTTCTCAACGATGATTGCCTTTACGTCTTCTGCAATATTAGCCATAACGTTAAATTTTTAGTTAATTATTATTTTAGTATACGTATTTACGCTAAAACTTTGCAAATTAAGTAAAAAAAAACGAGAAATAAAAATTTACTGTCTTTTCGACTTCTCACTGAGCTTCAGCCACACCCTGAATCCATTGATTGAGTTCAACAGGTAGAAGGTCCACATAATGACCATAACCGCTGCGTGAGCCTCTCCACGGGACACACAGATCACCCACATCACCACACTTATGATGTTAGTTATGATCCACAAAACCCACTGTTCCATAAAAGCCAAAGCCATCAGTGCCTGAGCTACAATGCTCAGAACTGTAGTCGCCGAATCCTTGAACGGTTGAGGATCTCCGACATATTTAAGGATATATCCGCAGAGAACCACGGCAGCAGTACAGCCTACTGCAAGAAATGCTCTTTGTCTCCAAGTAAAACGTCTGGCCTTTACCTGCACACCTTCTTTACCTGCTTCTGATTCAGACACAGCTGCCCCTCTCTTTCTCCACTGCCACCATCCGATGAACTGCATCGGCACATAATAGAGGGCATTGAGGGCAGCGTCGCCATATAAAGAAGCCTTATATGATATATATGCATACATCGAGACGTTCACTATGCCGAAAAGATAGTTCCATATGCTTCCTTTAGCTACGAGAACGACACAGAGGACACCTGCAATTCCTGCTAAGGATCCGATAATGTCCACATTGCCGCTGAGGGCGGAATAGATGATGTTTGAAGCGATGACTCCCACTATAAGGAACCAATCGTAAAGAGACAGGATCTTGTTATTCATCTTTCTTGTTGAGTTCTTTCATAATTTTCTCTGCCAGAGATTTTCCTACAAGTTCAGCCACCTCTTCAATAGGAGCTGAAGCGATTCTTGCCACGCTTCCGAAACGCAGAAGAAGTCTCTGTTCTGTCTTTTCTCCAACGCCTTTTATAGTCTTGAGCACGGACTCTATCTGGGCCTTGCTTCTTAGTTTGCGATGGAAGGTGATACCGAATCGATGCGCTTCATCTCTTATCTGCTGAAGTACCTTCAATGCAGGTGAGTTGCGGTCAATGAACATTGGATAGGGATCTCCCACCCTGTACACTTCTTCCATTCTCTCTGCAAGGGCTATCAAGGTCACCTTGTCAATTATGCCTAATTCGGACAACGCTTCGTAGGCAAAGGCAAGCTGTCCTTTTCCACCGTCTATTACGATGAGCTGAGGCAGATCTTCCGGATTTTCTTCCAGCATTCTGGAGTACCTCCTGTTCACGACCTCTTTCATAGTAGCATAGTCGTTTGCTCCTACCACAGTCTTTACCTTGAAATGGCGGTAATCCTTCTTTGAAGGCACTGCATTTCGGAATACCACACAGGCAGACACCGGATTGGTGCCCTGGATGTTGGAGTTGTCGAAACATTCGATATGAACAGGAAGTTCCTTCATCCCGATCTGCTTCTGAAGGGACTCCATTACCATATTCTTGTAGGCGTCCGGATCTGTATGCTCCTGCTGCTTGAGGGCGTTGAGGCGCATTTCCTTGGCATTTCTTGCACTGAGTTCAAGCAGGGCAAGTTTATCACCTCGTACAGGCACACGGAATTCTATGTTCTCTATTTCTATATCAGGCAAGAAAGGAACTATTATATCCCTGGAAAGTGTGCCGAACTTTTCCCTTATTTCTCCTATGAAAGTAGCAAGAACGGACTCCTGTTCCTCCTCGATCATAAGTTTGAAGCCGAGATTCAAGGATTGGACGACAGCTCCTCCTTTGATGCGCATAAAGTTTCCGAAGGCTTCCGGACCGTCTACTATGAGGGAGAAGACATCCACATCACCTACTGTAGAATTCATTATGACAGACTTGCTGTAGTGCTGCTCCAAAGACTGGATCTTCTCCTTATAGACCTGCGCTTGTTCGAAATCCATATTCTCTGCCGCCTCCATCATAAGCGACTTATAGTGCTGGATTATTTCTCGACCTCCACCTCTGAGAAGCCTGACTATTTCCTCTATATTGGCAAGATACTCCTTCTGAGATATGCCTCCTACACAACATCCTTTGCACTTCTTGATGTGGAAGTTCAGACAAGGACGGAATTTTCCGTGCAGAATAGCGTTGGCTGTGATGTTATGACGACAAGTGCGCAGAGGGTACATATTGTGGATGAATTCCACGAGATTTCTGGCGTGTACTACGCTGCTGTATGGACCGAAGTACCTCGATCCGTCTCTGACCATCCTGCGTGTAAGAAATACGCGAGGGAACTCTTCAGGAGTTATGCATATCCACGGGTAGGTCTTGGAATCCTTCAGAAGGATGTTATAGCGCGGCTTGAACTGCTTGATAAGATTGTTTTCAAGCAGCAGCGCATCTGCTTCCGACTCCACGACAGTGTACTGTGCATCTGCAATCTTAGACACCATCACCGCAGTCTTTCTAGTGAGCCTCTCAGCAGGCACAAAATACTGCGCAACACGCTTATGCAGGTCCTTGGCCTTACCCACATAAATCACATTCCCCTCAGCGTCATAATACCTATAGACGCCAGGGGAATGGGGAAACAATGCTATTTTATCCTTTATATTCATATATCTTGCATTTGGCATTTATGTGGAAGTGACATTTTCCCACCCCCGGGTAGGGGGAGGGGCCCACGAAGTGGGAGGGGGTCACTGGAACATATGCCAATTGCATTTATTTAATATACTCCTCTACTGCTGCGCGGATGCCTTCTGCACCGTGGAAGCCTCTCTTAAGGATAGTTCCGTCAGGGCCGATGAGCATAAGGTGAGGAATGCCCTCTACACCATAGATGTCTGTAGGTACTGAACCACAGTTTGTGAGGACAGTCCAGTCCATCTCAAGCTTTGCAGCTGTCTCAAATGTGTGAGACTGCGGCTGTCTCTCCCAAACAGTAAGGCTGATTACATCAAAACCCTTATCCTTGTACTCGTTGTAGATGGCCTTCACATTAGGCATCTCTCTGCGGCAAGGACCGCACCAAGGCGACCAGAAGTCAACAAGGACATATTTGCCGTTTCCAACATAGTCAGAGAACTTAACTTCCTGCTTGAGCGGCTGAGGATCTACACTTCTGTCATAACCATAAACGTGCTCTACTGTGAAGTCTGTAAACTTCATACCCTCTGCAGTAGCCTTTCTTGCATCAAGACCCTTCTTGAGATAAGCTACCTTCTCATTCTCAAGCATAGCCTCAGGCATCTTTGAAATGATCTGGTCTACCTGCTCGTCATCGATAAGGCCACGGAGATTCATAAGAACCTGTACAGCCACATCGTTATCTGTGTTCTTCTTAGCTGCATTGAGGTTGAACTCGATATATCTCTCTACAAAGTCATTGTAGAATTCTTCAGCCTTAGCCTGGTCTGTAGAAAGAGAATCCATCATCTGAGTGTACTCGTTCATCATTGCCTCGTGAGCCTCCTCGTAAGCCTTTACCTTCTCTTCCGGTGTCTGACCGCAGGCAGCAACAACTGCTGCTGCAATCGCAAATAAAAACATTCTTGTCTTCATAATTATCCTATTTAATCTGTTCGTTATATATTTCTGTCTCATTGATGACCAATGGAGTCCAAAGATAATAAAAAAAGAGACATTCCCGAAAGAATGTCTCTCAAATATAGAGCTTTACAAGTTTTACTTGTTCTCTCTGCGGTTGTTGCGACCACCACGACGACGATCACCACCACGGCCACCACGGTTGTTGTTACCGTTGCTCTGCTGAGCCTGTGCTGCGATGCCTGCGTTAGGTGAAAGGTCCTTCTTACCGTAAACCTCACCGTTGCAGATCCATACCTTGATACCAAGTACACCTACCTTAGTGTGAGCCTCAGCAAGTGCGTAGTCGATGTCAGCGCGGAATGTGTGGAGAGGTGTACGACCTTC
>JAFZED010000047.1 GCA_017560825.1 Bacteroidales bacterium
ATTCTATCTTTGCCGCGATATACCGTAATGGTCTGAAAATCATTATTTACAACTCAAATATTTTTATGAAGAATTTACTTAAACTTTTGGTAGTGACTGCATTGTGCGCATTTAGCTGCGTGTTTACAGGCTGCCAGGAAAAACTGAAAGGCAACGAGTTCTCCCTTTCAGTCAAAGAGGCAGGTGCAGACTTTATCACGCTTGCAGTTACTGCATCAAAGCCAATGGAGATCGCTTACAAGGTGACAACAAAGGCTCAGCTTGTGACTCCTGCCGTTCTTTTCAAGACCGGTGAGGTCATCGAAGTTGCAGACGGCGATGTGATCGAACTGAGGGAGGGCATCCAGCAGGACACACATTACTATATCTATGCTGTCGCAAGATTTGACGAGACTACTTATTCGGAGAGAATTTCTCTTGAGGCGACTACAACCAAGTATGAGTTCAATGAGCTCATCACTATTGTCGAGACTTACCTTGACGGTTACAAGGCTCACATCACTGTACCGCAGGAGACCAAGGACAGAAATCACGCTATCCGCGCAGGTTCTATGCCGCTTTCGTGGTACTACCTTATGACCAGCTCAAAAGGTCAGACAACAGTAGACGTACAGGCTATCGCTTCAAACGGTAACCCATATGAGGGACATATGTTCACAGACTCTACAATCGTCCTGAATGACAAGAATGTGATCCTCCTCGATGAGAAGGGCAACCCTGTACTGGATGAGAATAACGAGCAGATCGACATCCACGACCCTATCGTTCCGGGTGAGCCGACTATCCTGATTGCAGGTGAGACTTATTATGGTACTCCTGAAGAATTCAACTACGTGGTAGGCTACACAGCTCCTACAATGGATTCGTGGTCAGTTCCTTACTTCGATCCGGAGAAGAGAGAGTGGCTTGGAGCATTCCAGAAGAAGGAGTTCTTCACCAAGGAGCCTGCTCTTTGCGATGCAACAGTTGAGATCGACATCCCTGAGGATGAGATCACAGTTACTGACGCAATGATCTATTTTGAAATGTCGGATGACGCGTACTCGTATTTCTATATCGTACTCGACAATTCTACATATAACCAGATCCTCTCTACTTACCTCAACGGCAATGAAGACTGGTACAGATGGTTCCTTACATCTTACATCGGATTCTATGAGTGGGGTATATTCCCTGAGACAGAGAACATTGCTGTCAATGCTGCAAGCAGCTTCGTTGAGCCTCTTACCGGTGGTGAGACTTACCACGTTCTCGTGACAGTCTTCGGTGATGAGGACGGTGCTACACAGCGTTTCATCCACAAGACATTCAAGGCTAAGGACAAGACTAAGGTGGCTCCTGTAATCGATGTGACTGCAATCGAGTCTTCAGATCCTTACTCTGTTACATTCAACATCAAGGCTGGCGCTGACTCAAAGGGCAATGTACAGCCTATTATGGGTGCATACTGGGTATGTAACTACGCAAGAGATTTCGAACTTATGTTCAATGCTGACTACACTTATGCTACATTGCTTAAGAATATGGGTTGGACATTCTCTTCTGAGGAGATTGCACAGGTAAACTCACCTGAGGGACTCACTGTAACATTCCCTACACTCGATGGTGAGGTTACCCGTTTCGCTGCATATGGATGCAACGACGAGTACACATTCAACGTGATCGACGAGGAGCACACAGCAGGTTGGGCTGACTGCAAGTCACCGCTTGCTGAAAGCGTCGCACCTGTGTCATCAGAGCTCTTTACTCTCCTCGAGGGCGACTGGACAGCTTCAGCAAAGTTGAGAGCAATGCAGCAGGAGCCAGACGGAAGTATTCTTACTTACCACGTTGACCATAAGTCAAAGATCAACATCTCTGCATCTGCCCCTGAGCTTCCTGCAACTCTCGATGAGAGTGTATATGGCCTTTATGCAGGAACACCAGAGAAGCCAGGCAAGTCTAAGGAAGATGTCGACAATATGTTCGAGGAGCTCAAAGAGCTTTCTGACCTCTTCACAGAGTCACGTCTCGTGGGCCAGAACAGACTCCTCTGCAGCGGATTTATGGACTTCGATCCAGCTGCGCCGCAGCTTGGTGTGAACAGACTTGAGTTCCGTTCTCCATATGACCTCTTCGTTGCTACTGACTACAGCTCTGTAGATGTGTCACAGCTCATCTATGACTTCGGTCCGAAGTGGTTCCTCCAGATCCAGGAGGATGGCAGCGTGATCGTGCCGTTCCACTCTATGATGCTTCCTCCTATGAGCAACTGGCCTGGTTATGCATTCTACACAGGTGGTGTGGCTGATGGTATGGCCTTCTACGATTCTAACGAAAGCTATCCTGGATTCCCTGTTGAGATTTCAGATGACCTCAACACAATCACAATCAAGCCTATCGTCCTGAATGACGGCGCTACCGATTACTATTATTATATGAATGCAATCGGAGTTTCTCAGCAGGGTGGTCTTGAGATCATTTCTACTGTCATCACTGACATCGTCCTCAAGAGAGGCTGGACAGAGACAGCTGCTGCAAGCTCAAAGGTTGCTTGCTCTGCTCCTGCAAACTCAGTGACTGCAATCAATATGGACGGTTCATATGTGAACGAGCTTCCTAAGGCTGTTGTCTGCAAGTCAATGACAGAGTTCAAGGCTCAGGAGCTTCCTTCATACACTCGCAAGGAAAAGGCAAATGTAGTAACAAAGGAGATGGTGGATGAAACTTCTGCCAAGATCCTCAGAAAATACAATCTCCAGTAATGAAAAGATTTTTCCAATATGCATCACTGCTCCTGGCAGCAGTGATGCTTATCTCCTGCGAAGGCACAACCGGTTCAACCGATGCAGGAAAGACTTTGAAGTTGACAAGCGATAAGAACCTCATCCAGACATTCGGAGGTGACTATGCAACCCTCACTGTGACTCTTGACGGTCAGAAGATTGTAGAGGATGTGTTGTTCTTTGATGAAAACAACGAGCTTATCGACATCGCTGATTTCAAGTTCTCTGCAACTGAAGTAGGCGAGTACAGCATCTGGGCGAACTACGGAACATACACTTCCGAGACCATCACAATCAGAGCTATCGACATCCAGATTCCTTCGACTCCTGCAGACCCTAAGCCAGCAAGCACTGACTTCAAGACCAGAGCTCTCATCACAGAGTTCACAACTGTAGGTTGCAGCGCGTGTCCAAGTATGAAGGAGGTTCTTCACACTATCGAGGAAGATACAGCATTGGCTGATATGGCTATCTGCGCTGAGGCTCATACAGGTCTTATAAATTCTGTTGCAGACCCGTGCTACCTGCACAACAGAGCTTTTGAAGATTTCTGCGTAATCACAGGCTTCCCTACAGTGAAACTTGACCTTGCAAGTACTTACAACAACGGTAATCGTTTTGACATCAAGGAGGACCTGCAGGAAGTCGTTGCTGCAAAGGAAAGCTTTGCTCCTGGTATCGCTGTGAATTCAGTGCTCAAGGATGGAAAGGTTGTGGCAAAGGTAACAGTAAAGGCAAAGGTGGCAGCCTCTTACAGAGTGGGAACTTACCTTGTAGAGGATGGCATCTATGCGAAGCAGTATAGCGCGACTGCCGACTATATGCATACACACGACAATGTGATCCGTTATATTGATGCTCAGTACAAAGGCTCGTTCTATGGAATCCCGGTAGCGGAGATCGCAGAGGGCAAGACCGGCGATGCAGTCTTCTCTTGGTTCCTTGACGAAATCTGGGAGACAGGTTCGAATATGGGCGAGATCAATGGCGGAATCGCTTGGCCGGAGCGCAAGGATGAAAACCTTCATTTGATTGTTTTCGTGACAATGTCAGACGGACAGGGCGGATATGTGGTTGCAAACGCAATCGACTGCCCGATCAACGGCGAGACAAAGTTCGAATATAGGTAATATATCTATGAATATAAATATGTTAGGGGAGGGCTGCGAGGCAGCGCTCCCCTAATATATTTTATATGCTATATCACTTTTTCTTGTGGAATCGGAGAAAAGTCCGTACTTTTGTCCTTATTATGGCTTATTGTAAATCAGCCCGTTTCTTTACAAACTTAAGTAAATTTATTTTATGAGAACATTCCTTTTGAGCATCGTGGCACTCTTCGTGTCTGCTCTTGCTTATGCACAGGTTCCATCTGTAACAGTTGAAAACGCTAAAGGCGAAACAGTGAACACAAAGACTCTTATTAAGGAAGGAACCCCTATGATCGTTTCTTTCTGGTCAACATCGTGCAAGCCTTGCATCCGTGAGCTCGACGCTATATATGACGCTCTTCCTGACTGGCTTGAGGAGGCTGATTTCCGTGTTGTAGCTGTCTCTACTGATGACAGCCGTCTCCTTGCAAAGGCAAAGTCTTTCGCTGAAGGCCGTGGCTGGGGTGAAGACTTTACACTCCTTTTCGACAAGAACCAGGACTTTATGAGAGCGATGAACGTTTCTGTCGTTCCTCACGTGTTCGTTCTTGACGGTACAGGCAAGGTCGTGTATTCACACACTTCATATGTACCGGGTAACGAGCTTGAACTCCTTGAGGCGATCAAGAAGTGCAGCAAATAATCCTAAGGAACAACTAAACTGACCTCTATATAATATGAGACTTTTCATCACATTTGTCGGCATCCTTATGTCAGCATCGATTCTCTCCGCTCAGGATGAGGGTTATCTTACAGGTAGCTTTGAGACAACTGACCACTCTTATGTGAAGGATGCGGCCAACAAGTTTACACCTGCTGACGATCCGTTCGGTTCGAACAACTACCTTAAACTTGACTATTATAAGGGTAATTTCTCAGCAGGTATGCAGCTCGAGGGCTATGCACCGGTGCTCATCGGTTTCCCTGATGACCTGAGCAAGTTCGCAATGAGCAACCTCTATGTAAACTGGAGAGACGAGGACTTCCAGATCACTGCCGGTACATTCTACGACCAGTTCGGCAGCGGACTTCTCTTCAGAAGCTGGGAAGACCGTCTTCTTGGTCTTAACAATGCAATTATGGGTGCACGCTTTGCCTATAACTATGAGGATAAGGTGGCATTCAAGGCTTTCTGGGGAACCCCACGTCTTGGAATGGGCCTTTCTGACACTCAGGTAAGAGGTGCAGACTTGAGCGTATCCCTTTCAAATATCCTTGGTTTTGACGAGGTGATGCTCAATGTGGAAGGATCAGTTCTGAACAGATACGAGAAGATCAGCCTCGATGCCGAGGAGGCAGGCGGAAAGCCTACATCTACAGGTTTCTCTGGAAGACTCAACTTCGACTGGAACGGTATGTTCTTCAAGGGAGAGTATGTGGACCTTGGCAAGAAGCTCGTGAACCTCACTCCAAAGAGAGGAAATGCACAGCTCGTAGAGGTGGGTTACAACGGCCGTGGACTTGGAGTCACCCTCACAGGACGTCGTCTCGAGTGGATGGGCCAGAAGATATCTTCAAGGTCTCTCTCGACTGCCAACCTCATCTCATATGTGCCTGCAATGAGCACCCAGTACACTTATATGCTCACTACATTGCATCCATACAACCCTCAGGTGGGTGACGAGTCGACAATCGCATTCAACAGCGGTGAGATGGGCGGACAGCTCGATGCATTCTACAATTTCCGTCGCGGCACAAAGCTCGGTGGCAAGAGGGGAATGAAGGTTCACGCCAACTTCTCTACTTACTATACACTTGCACAGGAAGGCACTGCCAAGCCGGGCAACCTCCTTTTCCGTGACTTCAGCTTCGATCTCGAGAAGCAGTGGACCAAGGAGTTCAAGATGGTTCTCCTCTACTCAATGCAGGAGTACAACCCGACTTACGGTAACTTCAAGACAACCTGGCTCTCTAACATTATGGTAGCTGACCTCCTCTACAAGTGGACTCCTACATTCTCTACACGTATGGAGCTCCAGTACCTTACTACACAGGAGGATAAGAAGGACTGGATGGCAGCTCTCCTGGAGGTTAACTTCGCACCTCACTGGAGCATCTGGGGCAGCGATATGTACAACCACGGCTCTACAAAGATGCATTATTACAATGTCGGTGTAAGCTACACCAAGGGACGTACCCGCCTTGCAGGTGGTTACGGACGCTACAAGGACGGATTCATCTGCTCAGGCGGAGTGTGCCGTCAGATCCCGCAGTACACCGGAGCAAACTTCAGCATAACAACGTCATTCTAATGAAAAAGTTACTTTATCTATCAGCTCTCGCGCTTATAGCTGCCTGCTCAGGAACAGTAGACCCAGAGGATGAGCAGGTAATCATCCCTGATGAACTTACAGAACCTTTCACTCTCTCGGTTGACAAGTCAACTGTACAGGCTGACGGAAAGGATGTCGTGACATTCTCTCTCAAGGATGCCTATGGAAGAGAAATGCTTGATGACAAGAACATCCTCCAGGGAATCAACATCACTTCAGAAGAGGGAGTCAGAGTGACAAGAATGGAGAAGACTGTAGCCTTCATCTCAAACGGCACCTATCATTTTACAGCGAAATATAAGGGAAAGACAAGTGCCAACACCGTTGAAGTGGTGGCAGAGAACAGGGCTGCTTACGAAAAATACCACAAGAATGTAGGTATATATAAGATTACAGCTACTTGGTGCGGCCCTTGTGCAGTTATGACCAGGGCTCTTCAGGGACTCAATGACGACACTAAGGCACATTCTATTGAAATGTGCTGGCACGGCCAGGATGAACTTGCTGTAACTCCGAATGGATGGGAGTACGATTACGGTTCTTTCCTTATGTCTTATTTCGGAGGATCAGGTTTCCCGACTGTAGTTCTTGATCTTAAGGACAATACCATCGAAAACACTTCAAGCGGACTTGATAAGGAGATCTGGAATGCCCGTGCCAAGTATCCTGCGACTTGCGGAGTGAAACTTTCCACAGAGTATGATGCAGCATCCGGTATGATCAATGCGACCGCTGAGCTGACTACATCAACAGGTGGAAGCTATGATATGGGTATAGCTCTTCTTCTGAACAATCAGATCATACCGAGCGGTACAAATGATGACGGCAAGTACTCTCACATTGTCAGAGCAACAACAGGAAACTTCTTTATGTATTCGTCTGAGTCTCTTACAAAGTTGGAGAAAGATGGCAAAATGACCTTCTCACAGCAGATCCCGACTGGAAATCACAAGCTTGAGGACCTTTCTGTGGTGGCTTTTGCACTTGTTCCAGATGGAGACTACGCAAGAATGGACAACATCGTTGAGGTCAAGGCCGGAGAGTCTGTCGATTATCTTCTGAATGAGTAATATGTTTAAAAGAATAGCATATATATTTGCCCTTCTGGCTGTTGCTGCGTGTTCGGGTACAGTGGATCCCGAAGCGGATAAGCCGGATGTGCCGGCAGGAAATCCTATGGAGGAGGTTCCTGAGGGGGTGCTCCGTATTTTCGCCGACAAGACCGAGATTGCAGCGGACGGCAACGAAGTCGTGACATTTACAGTGATGTTCGGCAAGGAGGATGTCAGCACATCAAAGAGCCTTATCCTGCTGCGAGAGTACGAAGGGGAAGTGAAACGTTCTAAGGCATCTAACAAGTTCTCTACAGTCACTGCCGGAACTTATAGCTTTACAGCTGAATACTATTACGGAGGCAAATTCTACACTGACAACTCAGTCACAGTAGAGGCAAAGCCATTCTTCTCAGGTGAGGCAAAGGCGTATGAGAGACGTGTGCTGGGAGTATATTTCACTTCCACAGGATGTACCAGCTGTCCTGCAGCTACAAAAGGAATCAAGAACCTTCAGGATGCAAATCCGGGAATGATTTCGGTGGTTGCCTTCCACTCGCATATGGGAGGAATTGAAGATCCGATGACCATCACGGAGACAACTCTTTTCAATGCTGTCCTCGGAGGCTTTGACGGTCTTCC
>JAFZED010000048.1 GCA_017560825.1 Bacteroidales bacterium
CTTGAATTACGCGTTCTTGTTTTTCTTCATCATCAGCCAACTGAATAGCCATTTGAATCCAATCCCACCACCAGTCAAACTCTTTAAGGCAACCTTCCGAAAAATGAGTCAGACAAAGTTCAAATAATTCAGATTTTTTACTTTCTGGCAATAATTCCTCTGAACTAAGTTCGTGCCACTTCTCAAAGCAATAATTCAGAATATCTCCTAGTTCTCCAGCACTGTCATCACCACAGTATAATATATCTTCACCTGACGTCGCTATACTATCCAGAATTGCCTGAGCAACATCCCACTGGTAATTCTGAATAGCCACCTCCGCTTCATCAATAATTTGGCAGATTGCTCTATTAAGCCTAAAGGTCTTGCTGTATTCCACATATCCGTGCCTATCAGCGAAATCTTCAATAACCTCCATAATGCGAGTACGATAGTCACTAAGCTTCGGAGATGATAAAATTCCTGTTCCTAATGACAAAAAGCGCTGTTGAAAGTGTCTGTCATTAGCACATTCTACCCTGATGAAATCACATAGTTGCTGTTTATCAAGTTCTGCCAGCAATAATTCGATGTCGTTAAATTTCTTAGTCTTCATACACAATATGCTATGGAATCTCTACAAATTTAAAGAATTAGAAGATAACTATCAAGTTGAGGTCTGAAGACATTCCCTCACTCTCCGGGATTTCGTCGCTGCGTTCCGAGGGATTTGCTCACTGCGTTCGCAGTTCCCTTGGCGCTCGCCGCGGGGTCCTTGCAACAAGGAAGGCCAGAGCAAGACTCATTCCCTCACTCTCAGGGATTTCGTCGCTGCGCTCCGACATCCCTCCCCGCCTGCGGCGGGGCGTTGCAAAACACAATAAAAAAAATCGCGCTCAAGCAAGCTTGACGCGATTTTCATTGTGTTTTGCGGAGAGTGAGGGATTCGAACCCCCGGACCCGTTAAGATCAACGGTTTTCAAGACCGCCGCATTCGACCACTCTGCCAACTCTCCAATATGTTTCCCTTTCGAAAGGGAATGCAAAGGTACAATAAAAATTTTATTCTGCAAATATTTTTTGTTTTTATTGTACCTTTTTTTCATTTATCGTGTTACTGCCGTGTAGGTATAGCCTCCTGTTGAGAGGGCATTAGGGGATCTGCGGTACTGTTTTGGCGGATCCGGATTGTATAGGCAGCGGACTCTTGCGAGGTCCTTTCTTGACATATTGCCCTCATCATAAGTGATTTCCGAATCTGACACAGGGTCCTTATCCACATCCCAGTCAACATTCGACACATTCTCAAAGATTGCCTTGAAGTCGTTGATCAGATTCTGATAGTCGAATTTGCTGACGATGAATTTGCCGAGCCAGATGATTTCGTCAGTTGTAAGAGACTCTACAACACTGCCGAAGTTTCCGCTCATCAAGTCCTTCACGTCAAGATTCAGCATCGTAAGAAGGCTGTCTCGCTCTGCAGTTGTCAGTTCGATCTTGGTGAGAGATGATGAACTTGAAGCTGACATCCTTGTAATGTTTCGCGAACCTGTGACAGAACTTGAAACATTTCCTCCATTAGACGAATCATATCTTGTTGCTCGTGCTCTGTCACGGTCATCTTCAAGATATATTCCCTTACCCTCAGCCTTAAGCGCTATGTTGGCGTCAATAGTGAATGCAAAGCTGCCGATCAGAGGCACAGAAACTGGCTGTGACACATTCATTGTGTATTCAGAGTAGACCTCACCCTTGTCATACGACGGCTGGCAAGACCAATATAGGTTGTCTGCAAACACCGAGAACTCCTCTTCAAGAGAACGGGCATTATTCACAATGTCCTCGATCTCAGAGATTGAAGGAGCATACCAATGAAGATTGGCAGTATTGATAAGACTGTCCTGTCCTGAAACCAGCGTTGCGACATTTCCATCCGCATCCCTTCTGTTCTTATTGTAGCAGTATGCAATTACGGAGAGTTCATCTTCATTCAATGTCACTCCGTTAAGTTTTGCAGATGCTTCTGATGATTCATTCAGGAGGAGATTATGAATGATCTCTACATTCATCTCGTATCCCTCATAGTCACGCATCACCAGAGACGGTACATTCACGGACTCTGAATCAGATGAATTATAAAAATCGTAATATGGAAGCACACCCTGCGCCTGTCCGATCTGAGCATTCATCATTGTCGAAAGCGCTCCGCTCGGGAAGAGAGATGTAATAGACTCCAGGCTTGACATCGGCAGATCCATTCCAAGAGCTTTGACTGACACTTCCGTCACCTTTACATCGTCCGTGTAGACTGACCTCTTGTTACGAGAGAGCTGAAGCCCGTCAAGACCCCACACGAGTCCTTGCTTTGTCTTGGTGTCAGAATCTGAAACCTCATCAAAATCAGGAATAACATCATAGTTGTGGAGGTACTCCTCGTGAAACTCCATTCCGTATGTCCTCATATTCAATGAGCCCGCTTTTACAGGATAGACAGCACGCTGGCTGATGATGTAGTCCTGGTAGTACAGGGTCTCACCGCTGGCGTCCTTGAATCCGACTCTGATCCTCGCGCGCCTTGTCTCAGTGCTGTACTCGCTTTCTGACGCAGCTGAATACTCATCTATATACACCCAGACAGGAATCTGGCCAAGCAGATCGTCTTTCGATGCCAGAGGGTTGTAGCTTATCGACTTGCCGCTTTCAGCAAGTATGTCCGAAACAAGGTCCACTGTAAAGTAGCGTCTCTTTGTGCTGTTGTCACAATACACACCTCCTGTTGTAGAAGGACGCTCAAGTCTCACCCAAGAAGGGACCTCACCGTCTTCGTGATCTGCATTGAGGACCTCGATGCAGACTTCACCCTTGGTGTCAAACTTCTCATCAAACTTCACTCTCAGAGGTCTCACCTCATAATGCGAATCCAACAAAGCAGTTCTTTCGAATCCCACAATGAATCCATTCACTTCCACATCGACACGATGATCGACATCCGCCTCCCAGCCTACACCGGCAAATCCCCTGATCGTCACATCATTATTATAAAGGACATTCCTTCGGAGGCTGAAGTTGTCAAAATTATTCTCACCAAGGTATATGTCATATTCCAAGTCATATCCCACCTGATTTCCTTCACCTGTAGGGCGATAGCTTCCGCTCAATGAGACGCAGGCAGCATCAAGGCCTTCTGCAAGAACAGGCTTGTAGCGCTGGTCCTTTTCAAGATACCAGTCCTGCGAAGCTATTTCCGGAGTGATCTTAGGTTGGATGTATGACTCAGGCATATAGAGTACAAATGTGTAAGGAGCTTCCTTGTCATAAAGCTTCTCATCAGCCATCACAACAGTCTGCGGAGCCACAAACTCTTCATAATCAGTTTCCTCGTCGGTCTCAGCCAGTCTAACATACTTCGGCAGACCACTCACTGTATATTCCTTGAAACGGAAGAAAGGCTTCTCCTGTGATGTTATGTCATTGCCAAGATTGAGGCCGAAGTTCACTACAACCTTTGAGAAAAGCCTGCGGAGCGAGATAGGATATGGCTCTGCACCTACCAAAGAAAAATCAAGACCTTTTACAATTCCCACCATCGGAATTGCATAGGATCCGTCTTCATACATAGGAACGCCCACGCATCCTGTCTCTTCTACCGGAGCATAGCTCACCTTGTAATGAGTGTCATACAGATCTGACAGCGTCAGAAGACTGTCCTTTACATATGTCTGGCGCATATTTGCAACACAGCATACGGTTGCATCTGTATATGCCTCCTCGGATTTGAATTCCACGGTAAGCGAACCTGTACTGCCGGTCTTCATCGCCACCCTGTTGCCTTCGCCATCAAAGACCAGGAAATGAAGCGACTTAACCTGGGTTTCAAAATCAGAAAGGTCCAATGACTTTGAATTCACATTGCGGTACGAATAATCTGTCATACGTGCGACGAAAGTCACCTGCGATTCGTCCTTGTTAACATCGTCCAGACTGTCGATGCAGGACGTCATACAAACTGCAAGAACTGAAAAGATCAGAATATAATTAAGTATCTTATTCATAGCGCCTGTTAATTAAAATCATTATCTATATCGACCTTATCCTCCCAATCAGCTACAAGGGTAGCTTTGAACGGGTACGGAGTACCTGATGAGGTGTCTATGAGGATTGCATATCTTCCACCCGCCTTGACGAAGTCGTCAAGCGACGCCCAGTCGCCGTCCTCAGGATAGGTATATATATCCCTTTCACCTTCTTCGTCGATATATTCAATAGCGAGGGAGTATTTTATGCCAGCATCCGGTATGAGATAGAAGGAGTTACCCATTTCCTTTGTGAAGCTGTACTCCTTGCCTGGAGTGAGTTCAAATCCTTCAGAGCCTGCATACAGGTCGGCATTGATGTCGACTGTCTCCGGTGATATGTTGCTGCCTGTACCGTCAATATCGAACTCCATAGACTGCGGCACACCTGTAAAATCAATCTCGGCATCTACTATGGTCAAGCCAGGAACGGACGTACTCATTTCGTCGTAATTGGCGATCACCACATCTACAGCGAAAAGCTTTGATTCAAACTGCAGCCTTACCGGCTCCGGTGTCTTTGCGACCAGCTCTGCTGAAGCCGTCATAAGGTCTAGCATCTCATCCAATTCACAAGGCTGGACAAACTGAAGAGTCTTATAACGCACATTGTCAACAACAGTAAGACGGACCTGATTCTTGTAGGCATATGGATAATATGCATAGAAAGAATAGGTTCCGCCAGACCACTTAACCAGCTTTTCATAAGCGAAAGCTCCTGCCTCCGCATCCCAGGCTACCTGGGCGATCCTGTCGTCATAGCCGGTAAACACATTGCTGAGTGATTCTTCTGAAGAATGATAGCCGAACACACCGAAAGCCTCACCTTCACGCTGAGGCAGGTTGCCTGACTCCCCTACACGGGTTTCGAAAAAGATGAACGGCCCTGTGGGCTCATCTTTCTTCTTGTCTCTGTTGCAGCCCACAAAAAGGGCAGCAACCAGTAATAAATACAGTGCTTTTTTCATTGTATAAAAATATAAACACACACATTTCCTAATGTGTGTGCAAATATAAAAGTTTTTATCCGTTCTTCAAATTCCATTACTCTTTCGAAAAGAACTTATATTGGAACAGAAGCAGATAGATAGCTCCACAAGTAACGCAGCTGTCAGCAAAGTTGAAGACAGCTCCGAAGAATGTACGGGGATAGTCCATCCAAGGCAGCTGATAATCGAACAGCGGGAAATAGAACATATCCACAACCTGGCCGAACATAAACGGAAACGGTGCTCCCGGCATTATTGTCTCCGGCCATATCATACCATAGAAGAGGCAGTCGACGATGTTACCCAATGCTCCTGCAGTGATCATTGTAAGTCCCACAAGCACACCGGTCGGCGTGTCTTTCTTCTTCGCGAGCCCTGATATCCACCAGCAGAGGAAACCGAAAAGGACAAGACGGAAGACAGAAAGCAGGACTTTGCCCCAAAGGCCTCCGAAAGCCATTCCGAAGGCCATACCTTTATTCAGGACAAAATTCAGTTTGAACCAGTCACCGATCACATCGATCGACTCTCCCAGTCCCATATTTGTTTTGACCAGAACTTTTATGATCTGGTCAATGACCACCAATACGGCTCCTAAAATGAAAAGCTTAGTCCCTTTTGAAACTTTCATAGAGACTATTTGTTCTTGTTCATCATCTCCTTAGCCTCAACGGTAAGGGTTGCGTGAGGTACAAGACGAAGTCTTTCCTTAGGGATGAGCTTACCTGTCATACGGCACACACCATATGTCTTGTTCTCGATACGGATAAGTGCGCCCTCAAGATTCTGGATGAACTTATACTGACGCTGTGCCAATGCACCTGCCTCCTCCTTAGAGAGGGTCATAGCACCTTCCTCCATTACCTTGAATGTAGGGGATGTATCCTCGATGTCGTTGCTCGAGTCGTGTGTCACGATGTCACGAAGGGTCTTATATTCGTGCTTTGCATTCTCAAGCATCTCAAGGATGATGGCCTTGAACTCCTGGAGTTCCTCATCACTGTAGCGAACCTTCACCTCAGGTGTGTTCTTCATTTCTTCTGCCATAATTTTATCGTTTAAGTTGTTATTATCTTTTAGTTACCTTAATTCTGATGGTTGTCTCATTCCACTCTACCTCTGGAGCCTCGCCTGCCTCAGACAATGAGGCTGTCTCTACCGACAATGCAAGTGTCTGAGCCGCAACATACTCGCTGAAGTTTGCAAGCGATGCCGCAATCTCTTCTGCATCAGCTCCGTCTGCATAGATTACAATGCTGATCTTGTCAGTCACATCGAATCCGCTGCTCTTTCTGAGGTTCTGGATTCGGTTGATAAGCTCGCGGGCTACACCTTCCTGTCGGAGGGCTTCAGTGATAGTCACATCGAGAGCGATGGTCATAGTTCCTTCTGTCGCAACAAGCCAGCCCGGCATATCCTCAGAAGAAATCTCGTAATCGCCCTTGTTGAGAGTCACATCACCTGAAGGGAGATTCAAGACATATCCTGTGCCAGAAAGCTCTGCTGCCTGAATTTCTGAAATCACGGCCTGCTCCAGAGTGCCGAACGCTGCAGCGATCTCCTTCATCTGCTTTCCGTAGATCTTTCCAAGAGTCTTGAAGTTAGGCTTGATCTTCTTGGTGATAAGACCGGTAGTGTCCGATATGAACTCAGCCTCCTTTACATTCACCTCATTGAGGATGAGATCCTTGACCTTCTCAAGCTGTTCCTTCACCTTATTGTCGAGAACAGGGATGATGACCTTTGAGAGCGGCTTGCGGACATTGACCTCTGCCTTGCGGCGAAGTGCGAGAACCATAGATGTAGCTCTCTGAGCAAGCGCCATACGCTCCTCGAGGTCCTTGTCTACTACAGTCTCGTCGTACGCCGGCATCGGTACATAATGTACAGACTCCTCGCCTTCCACGAGGTCGAGGAAGAGACGATCCATAAAGAACGGAGCGATAGGAGCAGCAAGCTTGGCTACAGCTACGAGCACCTGATAGAGGGTCTGGTAAGCCGAGAGCTTGTCTGTGTCCATTGTGCCGCCCCAGAATCTCTTTCTGCCAAGACGCACGTACCAGTTGCTGACGTGGTCGCAGACGAAGTCCTGGATAAGACGGCCTGCAGTGGTGATGTCATAGTCCTCATAAGCTGCGACAACATCCTTCACGAGGGTGTTGAGCAACGAGATCACCCAACGGTCGATCTCAGGACGCTCCGACATAGGCACCGCTTCTGCCTTAGGGTCGAAACCGTCGATGTTCGCGTAAAGGGCGAAGAATGAATATGTGTTATAAAGTGTTCCGAAGAATTTGCGTCGTACCTCATCAACACCGTTGGTGTCAAAACGGAGGTTATCCCAAGGCTGCGCATTTGTAAGCATATACCATCTGAGAGCGTCTGCGCCATAAGTGTCGAGAGCCCAGAACGGATCGACAGCGTTGCCGAGGCGCTTACTCATCTTGTTGCCGTCCTTGTCAAGCACAAGACCGTTGGAGATGACTCTCTTGAACGCGCACTTGTTGCTTACCATTGTGTTGATTGCGTGGAGTGTGTAGAACCATCCGCGTGTCTGGTCAACACCCTCTGCGATGAAGTCCGCAGTGATTCCGAATCTGTCAGAACCGAAGTTGCGGAGACCTTCCTGAGCATATGGCATAGCACCTGAGTCGAACCACACGTCGATGAGGTCAAGCTCGCGCACCATCTTCTTTCCGCTGTCGGAAACGAGGAAGATGTTGTCTACATATGGTCTGTGGATGTCGATCTTGTCGTAGTTCTCCTTCGACATATCCTTCGGGTCGAAGCCCTTTGCGGCGAATGGGTTCTCGGCCATATAGCCTGCTGCCACTGCCTTGTCGATCTCGGCATAAAGCTCTGCGATCGAACCGATGCACTTCGCCTCCTTGCCGTCCTCGGTCTGCCATACCGGAAGAGGGGTTCCCCAATAGCGGCTTCTTGAGAGGTTCCAGTCCTGGATGTTCTCAAGCCACTTGCCGAAACGTCCTGTACCGGTAGACTCCGGCTTCCACATAATCTCCTCATTGAGTTCCATCATCCTCTCGCGCACTGCGGTAGTCTTGATGAACCAGGAGTTGAGCGGATAGTAGAGCACCGGCTTGTCTGTACGCCAGCAGTGAGGATAGTTATGGGTGTGCTTTTCGATTCTGAATGCCTTGTTCTGCTGCTTGAGCATCACGCAGATGTCCACATCAAGGGTCGGAGCATCCTCAGGAAGAGTCGCATCGTAAGCGTTCTTCACATAGCGGCCTGCCCACTCGGCATACTCAGGAGACATATTTGCCTCTGCATAAGCAGGATCGAGGTCCTCGATGCAGAAGAAGCGTCCTCTGAGGTCTACCTGAGCCTGGAGGTCACCGTTGCGGTCAACGACCTGAAGTCCAGGAACGCCGGCAAGTCTTGCCACCTTGGCGTCATCGGCACCGAAAGTAGGAGCGATGTGAACGATACCTGTACCGTCCTCAGTTGTAACGTAGTCACCAGGAATCACCTTGAATGCGCCCTCACCCGGGTTGAACCAAGGGATGAGCTGCTCATAGCTGATGCCTGTAAGTTCCGATCCCTTCATAACTCCGTCAAGAACCTTGAAAGGAACGAGCTTGTCGCCCGGCTTGTAGTCCTCAAATGCAACAGATGCTGCCTTAGGGTTGAAGTGGGCATTCACAAGAGCCTGAGCCACGACATAGAGTGCAGGCTGGCCTGTGTATGGGTTGAACGAGAGAACTCGCACATAGTCGATGTTAGGGCCTACGCAAAGCGCAGTGTTTGAAGGAAGAGTCCAAGGAGTTGTTGTCCACGCAAGGATATATGCAGGGACGCCCTCGCTGAAGAGGAACTCAGACTTCTCGTCACGGATCACAGCGAACTGAGCGACAGCTGTTGTGTCCTTCACATCGCGGTAACATCCCGGCTGGTTCAGCTCGTGTGTACTGAGACCTGTTCCGGCTGCCGGAGAATACGGCTGGATAGACTTGCCCTTGTAGAGAAGTCCCTTATCGTAAATCTGCTTCAGGAGATACCAGAGGGTCTCGATGTAACGGTTGTCGTAAGTAATGTACGGATCGTTCATATCCACCCAGTAACCCACACGCTCTGTCATATTCACCCACTCGGCGGTGTACTTCATCACCTCCTTGCGGCAGGCGTCGTTGTACTCTTCAACTGATATCTTTGTACCGATGTCCTCTTTTGTGATACCGAGCATCTTCTCCACGCCGAGCTCCACCGGGAGACCGTGTGTGTCCCAGCCTGCGCGACGGTTCACCTTATAACCGCTCTGAGTCTTGTAACGGCAGATCGCGTCCTTGATCGAACGTGCCATAACGTGGTGAATACCAGGCATACCGTTCGCAGAAGGAGGTCCTTCGAAGAATATGAATTCAGGTGCTCCCTCTCTCAGTTCCAGTGATTTCTCAAATGCACGGTTCTTCTTCCATCTTTCAAGGATTTCATTGCCTGTCGCAACAAGATCAAGACCTTTATACTCGTTAAATTTCATAATATTTTGAAATATTTATCTAATTTTGCAAAGTATTGAATACGAATTTGCAAATATACAAATTTCGGTTGGATTATGAGTATCTTGGATATCATTCTTTTAATATGTTTCATACCCGCCCTTATACAGGGCTTGAGAAAGGGCTTCATCGCCCAAGTGGTCGCAGTGATATCCATAATTGCAGGCGTCTGGATGTCCTTCGAGTTCGCCACGTTGGTAAGCGGATGGCTGGGGAAATATATCCCCGGCTCTGAGCAGGTCCTGAAGATAGTCGCATTTGCGCTGATACTGGCCGGAGTGATTGTAGGACTGTTCCTCTTAGGCAAGATCATCGAAGGAATGTTCAAACTTGTTATGCTTGATTGGCTGAACAAGCTTCTCGGTGTAATATTCGCAATGATGAAGACCGCACTGATCGTGGGATTTCTGATACTGGTATTCAATTCGATCAATGACACATTCCATCTGGTAAGCGAAAAGTACCTTTCGGAGTCTATGCTGTACCCTCCTTTAAAGGGATTTGCAGACTCGGTTTTCCCTTACTTGAGAGGATTGTTCCAATAAAATCACAGAATTAAGATATGGAAAGAATCGTACTTATAGAGACATCTACCGCACTATGTTCCACAGCTCTGGCTGAAAACGGAGCAATAATCTCATACAGAGAGAGTTCCGCACCAAAAGCGCACGCTTCTCTGACAGCAGTGTTCATCAAGGAAATGCTGGAAGAAAGAGGTCTTTCTCCTCAGGATTGTGACGCATTCTGCGTAAGTATGGGCCCTGGTTCCTACACCGGTCTGCGCGTTGGAGTCTCTACCGCCAAAGGACTCTGCTTCGGAAGCGGAAAGCCTCTTCTGGCAGTGGGTACTCTTGACACGCTTGTGGCTCAGACAAGGGAGATTCCCGGCTTGGACGGAGACTTAAAGTACGTGATTCCTATGATCGACGCACGAAGGATGGAGGTATATACCGCCGTATTCACGCCGGAAGGAAAGCAGCTTACCGAAACAGCACCCGCAATCATCGATGAGAACAGCTTCGCCGAGCAGCTCGAGCAGGGTCAGTGCCTGTTCATCGGAGACGGTGCAGGCAAATGCGCTGACGTGATCAGACATCCGAATGCACATTTCATCCAGTGCAATCCCAAAGCCTCAGCTATGCTTATTCCTGCGACAAGCGCATATAAAGAAAAACGATTCGAAGACGTTGCGTACTTCGAACCGTTCTATCTCAAGGAATTCGTTGCCACTGTCAGCAAGAAGAAACTCTTCTGACAGGGCTGAAAACCGTTTATTTCAAAAGTTTGTTCAGCAGATTGCGCAGAGAAGCCTCATCCACGATCTCGCCGTCCACGAACTGGCCATCATTAAGAATATAAGCCACCGGAAGCGCTCCAATGTTGTACAGCATAACATATGGAGAAGCAGCTCCACGCGCGTCACACACGTTCACCCAAGGCATATTCTGCTCCTTGACCACCTGAGCCCAAGCCGCCTTGTCTGTATCGAGGGAAACAGCATAGATCTCAAAGCCCTTCTTGTGGAAATCATCATAAAGAGGCTTGAGGACATCAAGGTTGAACATTGTCTGGGTCGGAACTGTAGCTGACCAGAAGTAGATGAGGACAACCTTAGAGTCTACTTCGCTAAGCTTGCGCTGCTGACCGTTTCTGTCTGCGAGCTCGATGTCAGGAAAGTCTACCGGCTCCGCAGATGCGATACGCTCTGCAAGCTGAAGGTAGCCGAATCTTCTTTCAGCCTCCTTTCTCAAAGACTTGACATACTTTGACTCCGGGTAGACAGTCTCAAGTGAATCAGCAACATTTCTGAAGTGGATTGCATCTGTAGACTGGCTGAACACTGGAAGATTATCTCCAAGGTTCTGGTAGAAAACAGGCACTGCTGTGAGTGAGAAGCTGTTCTCCATCACGTACTTTACACAGTTTCTATAGTAGTCGACATATTCCTTGCTGAGCTGTCTGCTGTACTCGGCTGCACTTTTTTCATCCGTAGCCATCGCGAGATTGTCAGCAATAGCCGACATCTTCACGACCGCCTCAGCGTAAGCCTTCTCAACCTGGGCAAGCTTCACTGATTCCGGTGAGCCCTCAACAGAGCAATTGCCCAGAGTGTCAGTCACGATGCTGACCTTGTCACCTGCCTCGAGGAGCAAAGATGCAACCTTTGTGTCTTTATAGAACACGTACACGAATTCCGGCTGTCCCTCCTTTACCTCAAGTTTATAAGAGAATGCTCCTGACTGATCCACTGCAACAGTGTCGAGAACCACATAATGATTCACGTCGAGCAGTTTGAGCACCACCTCTGAAGATGGGGCATACTCAAGAGTACCGTCGATTCTTGCGACTGTAGTACAAGCAGCCGCCATAATCGCAGCAGCTGCAAACAAAATGATCTTACTGAATCTTGACATATTCATTGTATATTGCTGAAGCTATCTCTGCAAACTCTTCAGAAGACAGTTCAAGTTTCTTTTTTCTGAAATCCATATCTCCCTCTGTCTGGAGAGGAACAAGATGAATGTGAGTGTGAGGGACCTCCATACCCAAGACAGCCACTCCTACCCTTTTACAAGGTACAGCAGCCTTAATAGCCTCAGCTACCTTCTTTGCAAAAGCGCAAAGTCCCGAATAAGTCTTTTCATCGAGGTTGAAGATATAATCCTCCTCAGTGTGCTTAGGAATCACCAGGGTATGTCCCTTTGCCATAGGAGCTATGTCGAGGAATGCATAGTAGTCCTCGTTCTCAGCCACCTTGTATGAAGGGATTTCGCCCTGGGCGATTCTTGTAAAGATAGTTGCCATCGTCTAGAGAGTAATATCAAGGATTTCAAACTTAAGAACGCCTGCAGGTACTTTAGCCTCTACCACCTCTCCAACTGTGTGGCCCATAAGAGCCTTTCCGATAGGAGTCTGAGCAGCAAGCTTGCCTGCCATAAAGTCAGCCTCATTCTCACCCACGAGAGTGAAAGTCATCACCTGATTAGTAGTCAGATTCTTAACCTTCACCTTGTTAAGCATCTGAACCTTATCCGTTCCGATCTGAGACTCATCGATGACGCGTGCATTTGCAACAAGATTCTGAAGCTTTGAAATGTTCAGCTCCAAAAGTCCCTGCGCCTCTCTGGCAGCCTCATACTCCGCATTCTCAGAAAGGTCTCCCTTGTCTCTTGCCTCAGCGATGGCGGCAGAGATGACAGGACGCTGGGCGATAGCCTCAGCAAGCTCCTTCTTGAGTTTGTCAAGACCCTCCTGGGTCATATACTGTAGTGCCATAATGTTATTGTAGTTTTATTTAAAATTTCGTTTTCATTATTTCGGAATATATCACAAGCTTCTTCGGATCTATTTTATCCTTTTTCTCTTCCGCTTCCTCCATCAATACAGGCTTCGCCTTTGGAGCCTCCTCCAACCTGACTGGCTCGACCTTGACGGGCCTGAACTCAGCTACAGGAGTCACCTTTACCGGCAGAGGCTTGACCTCCACCTCGAAGTCGGAGAATTCAACCGGCTCTCCTTCCTCTACCGGCAGGATTTCCTCCTGCCTTTCTTCCGTATCTCCACCGAAAGCCTCATAGATGTCACGCATTTTCTTGGCCTGGTCCAAATTGCCAGACTGCTCCATACGCTTGCCTATAAGTTTGAAGATTACAGGCAGAAGCAGGAATAACAAACCTATGATTGTTTCCATAATACTATTGTAATATTGTCAGACAGGCTTCCCTGTCCTTTTCAAGCTGTTTCTTCAGTTCATCCAAGGAAGCGAACTTCTCTTCGTCTCTTATCTTTGCGACAAAGGTAAGTCTCAGATCAAGTCCGTATATGTCCTCATCAAAACCGAAGATGTTAGTCTCTATTGTACGGGCGTTTCCGTTCCCGACTGTCGGCCTGTAGCCGATGTTGCACATACCGTAAAGATCCCTTCCCAAAGTGTGCACCTTTGTAAAATACACGCCATTGCCGGGAACGAGCTTCAACGGTTCGTAAAGCTGGATGTTTGCTGTAGGGAAACCTATCGTCCTGCCGATCCTGTTTCCCGCCACGACCACGCCTTCAAGGCTGTAGTCATAGCCAAGCATCACAGCCGCTTCCTGCACATTTCCTTCTTCAAGACATTGACGGATCTTAGTGGAGCTTACAGCATAGCCTCTCTCCGAAGAGACCACATCGGTCCTTACAACCTCCAGACCAAGAGTTTCTGCAGTCCTCGCCACCTCATCCGCATTCTTGGCATCAAATCCCATCCTGTTGTCATAGCCTATCAGAATGGTACTTGCACCATACTCGCTCATAAGCATACGGAGGTAATCTTCCGTAGTCATAGTACTGAACTCCTTCGTAAACTGAAGGACTTCGACCTTATTCACTCCAAGTCCAAGAAGAATCTCCTTCTTTTCCGCAAGAGTGGTCAGAAGCCTGAGCGAACGGGCCTCCTTTTGCAGCACATTACGGGGATGTGGCCAGAAAGTCACGACCATACTTTCATCCCCGCGTACTGCTGCAGCCTGTACAAGCTGCTCTATTACAAGACGGTGTCCGGTGTGGACACCGTCGAAAAATCCGGTTGCTACAACCATCTTACAAGTTCAAAATCCTGTCTGTGTGGGAGTTTTGCGTTCTTTGCATAGATACGTCCGGCTACCTGGTAGAGACCTGATCTGTCAGGGTTGATAGATGCTGTGTACTTAGCTACTCCATCAGCTGACTCTACTGGTGTGAAGTCGTACTTCTCCTGGATGTGAAGCTTGCCCTTCTTATCGAATGTAGCGAAGAGAAGCTCTACTCCTACCTCCTCTGCATTGAGGTCACCGATGTTGAGGACGATCTCTGACTCGTAAGCGTTGCCGATAGCGAAGTTGTCGCTGTTGCTGTCAGGCATATTCACTGAAACAACCTCGACATTCTTCCACTCGCGACGGAGTCTCTTCTTCCAAGCTGCGATCTCACGTGCCTCAGCGTAGTCATTTGCTACGATACCGTCCACACGCTGTGCCTGTGGGATGTAGTACTGCTCGATGTAGTCAGTGAGCATACGGTTAGTTGTGAAGTTGCAAGCTACCTGAGCCACACAGTTCTTGATGTACTCGATCCAGTCAGCTGAACGGCCTGTAGAGATGGTCTTGTTGTAGAATGTAGGAGCGATCTCGTTCTCGATGATGTTGTAGATAGTTGCTGCATCGAGCTCGTCCTGGTAGTTCTGGTCATCGTAAGTACGCTCCATAGGGAGTGCCCAGCCGGCACCCTGCTTGTAGCCCTCAACCCACCATCCGTCAAGGACAGAGAAGTGCATTACACAGTTCATAGCAGCCTTCTCTCCAGATGTACCTGAAGCCTCGAGAGGACGTGTAGGGTTGTTCATCCACACGTCAACACCCTGA
>JAFZED010000049.1 GCA_017560825.1 Bacteroidales bacterium
CGTAGAGACCAGGAACTGTTGTCTGGAGGTTGTAGTCTACCCAGATACCACCCATTGTGTAGTGGATAGCAGGATAGATCATCATTGGCTCCTCGTATGGATTCACGTCAGTGATCTTTTCATACATCTGGAAGAGGTTACCGTAACGTGCTGCAATAACATCCTTACCAAGACGCTCGATAGCTGTCTTGAAATCGAGGAATACAGCAAGTCCTGTGTTGTTTACACCGTAACCTGCATCGCAACGCTCCTTAGCGGCACGTGAAGCCACGTCACGTGGAACGAGGTTACCGAATGCAGGGTAACGACGCTCGAGATAGTAGTCACGATCCTCCTCAGCGATCTGTGAAGGCTTCTTTGAACCGTTACGGAGAGCTTCTACGTCTTCCATCTTCTTAGGTACCCAGATACGTCCGTCATTACGCAATGACTCTGACATAAGGGTAAGCTTAGACTGCTGTGTGCCGTGAACAGGGATACAGGTAGGGTGGATCTGTGCGAAGCAAGGGTTTGCGAAATAAGCACCCTTCTTGTAGCACTGGAGAGCCACTGAACCGTTGCTGTTCATAGCGTTTGTAGAAAGGAAATATGCATTTCCATAACCACCTGTAGCGATAACTACTGCGTGTGCGCCGAATCTCTCGATCTTACCTGTCACGAGATTTCTTGCAATGATACCCTTAGCCTCACCGTTGATGAGAACAACGTCGAGCATCTCATAACGAGGGTAGCTCTTTACAGTACCGGCTGCAATCTGACGGTTGAGTGCTGCATAAGCACCGAGAAGAAGCTGCTGTCCGGTTTGACCACGAGCGTAGAAGGTACGGCTAACCTGCGCACCTCCGAAAGAACGGTTGGCGAGGAGTCCGCCATACTCTCTTGCGAAAGGAACTCCCTGTGCCACGCACTGGTCAATGATGTTGTTGCTCACCTCAGCAAGACGGTAAACGTTTGCCTCACGTGAACGATAGTCTCCACCCTTGATTGTGTCAACGAAGAGACGGTAAATAGAGTCATTGTCATTCTGGTAGTTCTTAGCGGCGTTGATACCACCCTGTGCTGCAATAGAGTGTGCACGACGTGGAGAGTCGCTGATGCAGAACACCTTGACGTTGTAACCAAGTTCTCCGAGTGAAGCAGCTGCAGACGCTCCACCGAGACCGGTTCCTACGACAATGACTTCGAGTTTCCTTTTGTTGGCAGGACTGACAACACGGATCTGAGATTTATGCTTTGTCCATTTTTCTGACAAAGGTCCCTCAGGAATCTTAGAAATAAGTTTTTCGGCCATTTTATAGTGTGTTATTGAAATTTCGGCACAATTTTAATGAATTTTACTCTAATTACCAATTAAAATAAGGTAGGATCATCCAAATTTATGTTTCCTTTTTCAAGTCCCAGATGCCTGTAGGCAAGTTCTGTCGCTTCCCTGCCTCGAGGCGTCCTCATTATGAAGCCTTCCTTTATAAGGAAAGGCTCATAGACTTCCTCAAGAGTACCCTGGTCCTCACCCACTGCAGTAGCAATGGTATTGGCTCCGACAGGTCCTCCCTTAAACTTGGTAATTATAGTCTTAAGTATCTTATTGTCAATGGCATCCAATCCCCTCTTGTCTATATTCAAGGCATCAAGAGCATACCTGGCGATAGACAGGTCGACGGTGCCGTTGCCCATTACCTGGGCGAAGTCGCGGACGCGACGGAGCAGGGAATTGGCAATACGGGGAGTTCCACGGCTGCGAAGAGCAATCTCATAAGCTGCATTCTGGTCTATCTCCACCTTTAATATAGAGGCGCTTCTCTTGACGATATTCACCAGGGTCATCGTGTCGTAGTACTCCATCGCACAGGTTATGCCGAAACGGGCCCTGAGCGGGGAAGTGAGAAGACCGCTGCGGGTGGTAGCACCGACGAGGGTGAAAGGATTAAGGGATATGCGTACAGAACGTGCACCCGGACCCTTGTCTATCATAATATCTATGACATAGTCCTCCATTGCCGAGTACAGGTACTCCTCCACGACAGGGGAGAGTCTGTGTATTTCATCTATGAAAAGGACGTCCCCTTCCTCGAGGGAAGTCAGCAGACCAGCCAGATCGCCAGGCTTGTCAAGGATAGGACCGGAAGTCACCTTCATATTGACTCCCAACTCATTGGCTATAATGTGCGCAAGAGTTGTCTTACCCAGACCGGGAGGGCCGTGGAACAGGACGTGGTCCAGGGACTCGCCCCTCATTTTTGCGGCCGCAACGAAGATCTTCAGATTCGCCACAATCTTATCCTGACCTGTAAAATCCTGCAGGTCCTGCGGACGGATTATTCCGTCCAATTCCTTATCTTTGCCATCATTGACATTGTGGGGATTGAAATCAGCCGCCATATCACCAAAAAATAATTATATACAAATATACATATTTATTTAAAATTAATGATGATAATTTGGCTGTTGATATGTTGATAAGTTTTTTTACGTATTGATATACAATTGGTTATATATAGGGTAACCTGTTGAAAAACCTGATGTGAAGTTCTTGGAAAAATGTGGGAACAAAATTTTGAAATTCGGATCGACCGCCGTTATATACGGAAAAATCTGATTAACGAATTTAGTTTTCATTAGTTTTTAACTGGGTTTTCAACCGGTTATCAACAGATTTTTGAGCAAAATGTTGATAAGTACAGAATCCGTAAATCACATTGCGGATAAAATAGCTTCGAGTACTGAGGTCTTCTGCAGCGGACTGTTTCTTTCAGCCCGATGGTTTGTCGTGTCCGAGCTTGACCACGACGGAATCCAGCTGCTCGTGCTCCCTGACAGGGAGACTGCAGAGTATTGTGCAGCCGACCTTTATAATCTCATAGAAGGTGACAAGGTCTTCTTCCTGCCTGATTCTGGAAAGAGGCTTGAAAGGAGCAATTACAAGTCGTCCCTGAGCGTGCAGCGTACAGCGGCCGTGGGAAAGATCATAGAGTACAAGGAAGGCCAGATGCTTATAGTGACCTATCCTTCGGCACTTGAAGAAGGAATTCCTGATCCGCGTAACATCAAGGACTCCCTTCTGAAGTTGTCTGTAGGAGATGAAATAAGTCACGAAGACATAGTCAACTCGCTCTTTGACAGCGGTTTCCAGAGGGTTGATTTTGTTGCGGAACCGGGACAGTTCGCCATAAGGGGAGCCATCGTCGACATATTTTCATATTCCTATAACAATCCTTTCCGTATCTCCTTTTTCGGCGACGAAATCGATTCCATAAATATATTCGACTGCAACACCCAGCTTTCAAAGGAAAAGGTGAGGGAAGCGGAAATATATCCCGACATATCCTCGTCAGAAGACGAGGCGGGAACGGTGAGTATCGTGGATATACTCCCGTCCGAGACGCTCGTATGGCTCGATTCATCGGATATGTATAAGAATATGGACTTTTTCCCGACGATGGAAAGGTTCAGAAGGGTATATATGGAAGTGCCGCTTTCGCGACAGAATGAGGAGGCCATAAAATTCAATATATCACCGCAGCCATCGTTCAACAAGAATTTCGAGCTTCTCACCGCCGACATCAGGAAAAGGCTCGAAGAAGGCTACAGGGTGAGGATATATGGAGAGAAGCAGTCGCAGCTGGACAGACTTCAGTCCATTCTTTCTCAGGACGGGGCAGTGCTGCCCGAGTTCATTGCGAAAAAGAATATCCATAATGGTTTTATCGATCACCAGAACAAGGTCTGCTGCTACAGTGACCACGAGATTTTCGACAGGTTCCATCGTGTAAGCATAAGACGAAGCGTAGAGAAGAGCGAGCAGCTAACCATCAATGACCTGACTTCATTTGCAATAGGGGACTATATAGTACATATAGACTATGGAGTAGGTATTTTCGGTGGTCTTGTCAGGATGAAGGACGACAAGGGCAGAATGCACGAAGTGGTGAAGCTAATGTACAAGGATAACGATGTGGTCTTTGTCTCCGTACATTCTTTGCATAAGATATCACGCTATAAATCAAAGGATTCCGAGCCTCCTAAGATACATAAGATCGGCTCGAAGGTCTGGCAGAATCTCAAGACCAGCACCAAGGCAAAGGTCAAGGATATAGCGAAGGACCTTATAAAGTTATATGCGGAAAGAAAGGCGGCTAAGGGATATGCCTTCTCGGCCGACACCTTTATGCAGAAGGAACTTGAGTCTTCATTTATGTACGAAGACACTCCGGATCAGGAAAAGGCTATAAATGCAGTCAAGATGGATATGGAGGACGATTGTCCTATGGACAGACTTGTCTGCGGAGACGTGGGCTTCGGTAAGACCGAGGTCGCTGTCAGGGCGGCCTTCAAGGCCGTGGCTGACAGCAAGCAGGTCGCTGTGCTGGTGCCTACCACCATCCTTGCACTCCAGCATTACAACACGTTCAAGAACCGTCTGAAGGACTTTCCTTGCAACATAGACTATGTAAGTCGTCTGAGGACAGCCAAAGAAGTCGCTGACATCCAGAAAAGACTCAAGGCAGGTACTCTGGACATAGTCATAGGTACTCACAAGCTGATAGGAAAGGGCTTTGAATTCAAGGATCTGGGACTTCTTGTCATCGATGAGGAACAGAAATTCGGAGTAAGTGCAAAGGAAAAACTCCGCCAGCTCAAGGCTTCCGTGGACACGCTCACCCTGACTGCAACACCGATTCCAAGAACCCTTCAGTTCTCGCTTCTGGGTGCAAGAGACCTTTCCATAATAAACACACCTCCGCCTAACAGAATCCCAGTGCAGACAGAGATAATGCTCTTTGATTCCGATGAAATCAAGAAGATCATAAACTACGAGCTGAACAGGGGAGGACAGCTCTTCTTCCTCCATAACAGAGTGGAAGAACTCCAGGCCATCCACGACATCCTTCACCGTCTTGTGCCGGATATGAAGATCTGCGTGGCTCACGGCCAGATGGAGCCTAAGGTACTTGAGAACAAGATTCTTGACTTTATGGCAGGTGACTATGATATGCTGCTTTGTACAACAATCATAGAAAACGGACTTGATGTGCCTAATGCCAATACTATTATAATAAATCAGGCTCAGAATATAGGACTCAGTGACCTGCATCAGCTCCGCGGACGTGTAGGCCGTTCGAACAGACGTGCCTTCTGCTATCTTATAGTGCCTCCGCTCCTTACCATAACTGATGATGCCCGTCGCAGACTTAAGGCAATAGAGTCTTTCTCTGATCTTGGAAGCGGCTTCAACATAGCGATGCAGGACCTGGACATCAGAGGAGCTGGAAATCTTCTTGGAGCCGAACAAAGCGGCTTCATAACCGATATGGGCTTCGAGACCTACCAGAAGATCCTTGCCGAGGCTATGGAAGAACTCGGCGTGGAGACAGGACTCACATCAAAGAACAAGAAGGACAGCTATGTGTCAGACTGCACCATCGAGACAGACCAGTTGGCACTCATCCCTGACAGTTATATTGATATAACCGCTGAAAAGATAAGGATATATAAGGAACTGGACTCGCTTTCATCCGACAAAGAACTTGACAATATGAAGTCAAGGCTTGAAGACCGTTTCGGACCTCTTCCGGAAGAACTTTCAAGACTGTTTGACATCGTAAGGATCAGACATCTGGGTGAAAAGCTCGGTTTTGAAAAGATCATCATAAAGAACGGAGTGATGATAGCCTTCTTCATATCCAATCCTCTTTCTCAGTACTACCGCTCTGACAGATTTTCAAAGGTGCTTGAAGGCATAACGATGAATCCTAATGTGTTCGAACTCAAGCAGAATGACAACAGACTTAGAATAGTGTCAAGAAATGTGGACGGCATAGCCAAGGCATATTCATTATTGAAGAAATTATAGTTTTAGATATGGCCAATCTTATAATAGACATAGGAAATACAGCCCTCAAAGCCTGCTGGACAAGCGGAATAACCCTCGGAAAGATATTCCGTTATCAGGGGGAGGGGATAGTGGACTTCATATTATCTCTCACCTCAAAGGAAAAACCGCAGACCATTGTTCTTTGCAGTGTCAGAAACCTGTCGCCTCAGTCGATCAAGAGAATATCGTCGCAGTGCGAGAGGCTTGTAATAGTGAATGAAGATATATTGGCAAGTCACAATATACCTTCTTACATATCCCCGGACAGGGCGGCTTCCATCATAGCTTCAAGATTCCTTTTCAATAAAAGGAACTGCACCATATTTGATTTCGGCACAGTCCTTACTGTCGATTTTGTCGATGCAGAAGGACAGTACAAGGGGGGTAATATATCTCCGGGTCTGCGTACGAGATTCAAGGCGGTAAACCGCTATGCCAAGTCCATTCCTCTTGTAGATGTTCCGGAAGAAACTGTAGAGACAGGTACGGATGTTGCAACGTCCGTCTCTTCCGGTGTAATTTCAGGCATAATGTTTGAGATAGAGGGATATATGTCTCATCATCCGGAAAATATTAACGTTTTTACGGGTGGTGATGCAATTTATTTTGCAAAACGGATGAAAAACTCCATCTTTGTAGTTTGTAACCTGGTATTGATGGGTTTGGCTTTAATAGCTGTTGAATATGATTAGAAAAATTGAAAGGTTAGTCCTGGTAGCAGTGTTTCTCGTCATAGGTTTTTGTGTGTCAGCACAGGATGGAACCTATGGCGCGTACTCTCCGTATTCTATCTACGGTATAGGTGACATAGCGAAGGAAGGTACGGCGTACAACAAGAGTATGGGAGGTGTGGGAATAGCCACAAGAAACCGTAAATTCATAAATTATACGAATCCTGCTGCAGTGACAGCCAGGGATTCATTGTCGTTTATGGCAGACTTCGGTCTGGATGCGCACAATACTGTCTTCAGACAGGGAGACTTGAGATCAGCTCACAACACATTCAATATTTATGACTTCGTGATGACATTCCCTATCTACAGGTCATCGGCCTTTATGGTAGGTCTCACTCCGTTCAGCAATGTCGGCTATGATTTCTCGTCAATAGAAAAAAATCCGGAAATCATCGGTAACACAGGCAACATCGAGTATGATTCGTATGGAAACGGAAGTGTGTATCAAGCGTTCATCGGTGCAGGTGTGACTCTGTGGAAGAATCTCTCAGTCGGTGCAGAGGCCATCTACTATTTCGGCAACCTGGACAAGATTACCAATATGAACTATTCCAACGATTCTTACAGATCCTTGAATTCCGGTAACGAAATCACTGTAAGAGGATTGACTGGAAAGTTCGGCCTCCAGTACGAGCAGCGTCTCGGTGGTGATATGTCTATGATCATAGGAGCTACCTACCGTCTCGGTACCAATATGAAAGGTTATTCAAAGAACTTCAGATACGCGACACAGTCCAATGTAGTGGACTCTTTGAGACATACGGTTGACACACTTTCAGCTGCGGGAATGAAGTTCGGGGATGAAATAGGAATCGGTATTTCCGTCAAGAACGGAGAAAAGTGGAGTGCTGAATTAAACTATATAAGGTCAGATTGGTCTAACTCAGGGTTTGACAAGACTTCGGGATTCAATGTTGCAGGCCAGTCAACATTCAGTTCGACCGTTTCACAGTCCATCAGAGCAGGATTTGAGTTCATTCCTAACAGAAATGACATCAGATACTATTTCAAGAGATGCGCTTACCGTTTTGGAGCATATTATGACAAGGCATATTACAAACTTGACGGAAACAACATCAATTCAATGGGTGTGACGTTGGGTATGACCCTGCCGGTACATAATTATCACAACGGAATAAGTCTTGGAATGGACATAGGACAAAGGGCTAATATGAAGAATCCTTCAATGATCCGTGAAAGATATGTATCATTCGTCATAGGATTCAACATCCACGACATTTGGTTCAGAAAAGTACAGTACCAGTAAAATATTAAAAACACAAATAACACTTTATGAAAAAAATTGCACTGTTGATTTTTGTAGCTGCTGCAGCATTGTTCAGCAGCAAGGTATCTGCTCAGGGAAAATTCGGACCGGACAGTATCGAGTGTATCAAGTATCTCTCATACTACACTGAGTACTACAAGCAGAAGAACTATGATGCCGCTCTTCCTAACTGGAGAAAGGCGTACAACATTTGCCCTCCGACTGCGAGATATTCACTTCTTTCAGACGGTACAACTCTCGTCCGCAGACTTATCCAGGCAAATGCAAAGAATGCAGCTTATAGAGAGCAGCTCATCGACTCTCTTATGGTAATATATGATCAGAGAGTAGAGTTCTGGCCAAAATATGCTGTAAGCTCACTCAACAACAAGGCTCTTGATATGTACAACTATATGAAGGGCAACCCTGCAGAGCTTCTCACAGGTCTCAATGACATCGTTGCAAAGACCAAGGAGCAGACAAGACCTAACATCTTCCTTTTCCAGCTCAACACAGCTGTTGACCAGTACAAGGCAGATGCTCTTGGTGCCGAGGAAGTTATCAATATATATGAGAACGCAGTGAAGTATCTTGGTGAGGCTAAGCCTAAGAATGACGTTGAGGCAAGAAGCATCGCTCAGACAATCTCTGACATCGAGAGCCTCTTCATCACAAGCCAGGTTGCAAGCTGTGACAACCTCATCGCTCTCTTCGGACCAAGATATGAGGCTGACCCACAGAACCTTGATCTTGCAAAGAACATCGTAAGAATGATGGGTATCACTGAGGGATGTACAGACAACGACCTTTTCCTCAATGCTGTGACTACAATGAACACACTTGAGCCTTCACACACTTCTGCTTACTATCTTTACAAACTTTACGCAGGTAGAACAGACGTTGACAATGCAGTGAAGTATATGGAAGAGGCAATCGCTTCTGAGGGTTCAGATGCAGTGACTGATGCAGGTTATGCTTACGAGCTCGCTACATTCTGCTTCAAGAACGGTAAGAACGCTCTTGCTCTCGAGTCAGCTCAGAAGGCACTTGACCTCGATCCTACACTTGCAGGTAGAGCTTATATGCTTATGGGTACAATCTGGGGCAGCGTATCTTGCTCAGGTAACGAGATCGAGCAGAGAGCTAAGTACTGGGTAGCAGTAGACTATATGACTAAGGCTAAGAATGCTGACGAGACTCTTGCAGAGGATGCAAACAACCTCATCAGACAGTACGCTGCTTACTATCCACAGACAGCTGAGGCGTTTATGTATGACGTAACAGACGGTCAGTCTTACACAGTTTCTTGCGGCGGTATGAGAGCTGTAACAACTGTAAGAACACAGAAGTAATCCGACTTGAAAAACATCAGACATACATTAAAGATGATGGCAACCGCTCTGGCGGTTGCTTTCATCGTTTATTCTTGTAAAGGAAAGCTAAGTGAAGCCGAAGCTCTGAATCTTGCTGAAACTCCGGTACAGATAGTGGAGGATATGTTTATGCAGCAGACAGAGAACGGTATGGTCAAGATGAGGGCCGAGTCTCCTCGAATGGAAAAGTACGAGAAGGACACATTGCAGTACGAACTGTTCCCTGCAGGTTTTTTCGTATATGCATTCGATGAATCGGGAAAGCTTGAAACAGAGATAGTTGCCGATAATGCCCGTCATATGAAGTACAAGGATGGTAGAGAGACTTGGGAAGCATATGGCAACGTAGTGGTCAAGAACCTCATCAACCAGGAGGTAATGGAGACAGACACCCTCTATTGGAACCAGGAGACTGAGATGATATATACCCATTGCTATGTCAGGATCATATCTCCTGACGGCTTTGCTCAGGGTTACGGAATGGAGGCGGATCAGCGTGCGAGAAGCTACACTCTGTTCAATAATTTCAACAACTACGCTTTTGTAGTCAAGGACAGTACGGAAGTTTTGATAGATTCGGTCAATTTTATTGGTCCATTTCCAAAAAAATAGATATAGATTGGGATAAAATTGCTATCTTCGCACCCCAATATTGTATTTTTTACGATAATAATCTAAAACAATTTATAAAATGGCAGCACTTGAAACAATTCGTGTCAAGTTCGGAGTCCTGATAACAGTGCTTATCGCAGTAGCGCTGTTGTCTTTTATCATTGACCCGAACACACTTCAGTCAGTTTCATCGTCTATGTCTTCAAAGTATGATGTAGGTGAAATTGACGGCAAAGCAATTTCTTATGTTGATTTCCAGGCAGATGTAGACAAGTACTCTGCAATCAACGAGATTATGTCAGGTTCTACAGCAAAGGACGAGCAGATGCACGCGGCTATCAGAGAGACTGCTTGGCAGGCACTCGTAGACAAGTACCTCTTTGTGAAGAACGCAAACAAGGGTGGTATCTATGTAGGAAAAGAGGAGATGAGCGACATCATCGCAGGTAACATCGAGTCTCCAGTATTCACTCAGAACCCTATGTTCTTTGATGAGAACGGTGTATTCTCTACAGCTATGGTACGTGAGTTCCTTGACTATATGGAGACTGACCAGACAGGTAGACTTCAGCTTTACTGGAACTACCTCGTTGAGACAGCAAAGACTCAGGAGTATTACACTAAATATATGTCTCTCTTCACTCAGGCTGACTTCGCAAACGCTCTTATGCTTACAAACGAGGTTGCTGATGCAAACAACACTTTCAATGTAGAGTTTGTAATGGTACCTTTCGGTTACGCTAAGGACAGCACAGTGGTTGTTTCAGACAGCGAGATCAAGGCTTACTACAACGCTCATAAGAAGTTCTTCAAGCAGCAGGCAAGCAGAGACATCGAGTACGTAGTGTTCGAGGTTGTTCCTTCAGCAGACGACATCGCAGCTGCAAACCAGGCTGTTGCTGACGTTTACGAGCAGTTCGCTACTACTGACAATATGAAGGCTTTCCTTCTTGCAAACTCAGACAGACAGTACGACAACCGTTGGTATAAGGCTGGTGAACTTAACTCAGTTGCAAAGGTAGTCAACGACTATGCTTTTGGTGACAAGGCTTCAGTTTCAGAAGTTCTTACATCAGGCAAGACTTTCTACGCAGTACGCGTTATGGAAGAGGCTATGGTTCCTGAGTCACTTTATGTTAAGTATGCTCCTGCAAACTCTGACGATGTAGACAGCGCACTTGAGGCAGCTGAGCCTATCTGGATCACTCAGACAGCTGGTTTCGAGGATGTTATGACTGCAAAGAAGAACACAACTGTAACAGTTAACGGTCTTACTTTCCAGGTTCTTGACACTAAGGATCCTGTTGCAAAGAAGAGAGTTGCAGTTCTCGAGAAGGCAGCTATCGCAGGTAAGGAGACAGTAAACTCTTACTATTCAAAGGCTAACACTTTCGCAACAAAGACTGCAGGCAAGTATGAGAACTTCAAGAAGGCTTGCGAGGAGGAGAACGTTTATGCTCACCCAGTGAACAAGATGCTTGAGAGCGCTAACCGTCTCGGAGCTATCGAGAACACTAAGGAAGTTACAAGATGGGCTTTCGATGCAAAGAAGGGTGCAGCTTCAAACATCATCACTGTTGACAACAACTACTTCATCATCGCAGCTCTCAAGGGCATCCACGAGGAAGGCTACACTCCAGTAGAGGAGGCAGCAAGAACAATCGAGACTACCCTCTACTCACAGAAGCTTGGTGACAAGAAGGCTCTCGAGGTTGCTGAGAAGATTGAAGGTCTTACTTCAATGGAGGCAATCGCTGAGGCTCTCGGTACAACAGTAAGCACTAAGGACGGTGTTGCATTCGGTTCAGACAATGTACGCGCTCTTGATCCTACATTCGTAGGTGCAGCTTCTGTAGCTGAGACTGGCAAGATCTACGGTCCTGTAGCAGGTGGCATCGGAGTTTATGTCTACAAGGTAACAGACCGTGAGACAGGCGCATTCTTCACTGAGGACGACGCAAAGGCACGCGATGCACAGATGGTTCAGTACACTACTCAGATGGTTCTTCCAGTTATGATGGATGACGCTGATGTTAAGGACAACAGAGCACGTTTCTATTAATAGAAGACAGGCTTGAATATTATATCCTCCGATTCTGTTCAGAGTCGGAGGATTTTTTTATTTTTGTACGCATTGATTTTAAAACAGATGAGAAGGCTATCACTAATATTTTTACTTATCTCTGCGCTTTTGATGGTGTCCTGCATAAAGGATGACGTCAGAGGGGCCGATCTGAAGGTTGGTGATTCTCTTCCTGATTTCGAGGTCGTGATGAGTGACGGAACAACTGTCTCCGACGACTCATTGAAAGGTTCTGTCTCGGTTATAGTCTTTTTCTCCACCATCTGTCCCGACTGTCAGCAGGTACTGCCTGTAATTCAGCGGATATATGACAAATATGCATCAGAAGGTGTCGTTTTTGCCCTTATAAGCCGCGAGCAGGATGAAAGGGATATAAGTACCTATTGGGCGGATAACGCCCTTTATATGCCGTATTCTGCGCAGCAGGATAGGCGAATATATGAAAAATTCGCGAAAGCGGGGATTCCCCGTATATATATAAACGATAAGGACGGAACCATCCGATATATCTATACCGACGATCCCGTCCCTTCTTATTCTGAACTTTGTTCTTCGCTTGACGCGCTTATACGTTGAAAAGGAAGTGCATAATGTCTCCGTCCTGGACGACGTATTCTTTTCCTTCGATGCCGAGTTTGCCGGCTGCGCGGCAGGCTGCTTCTGATTTGAGCTCTACGAAGTCGTCGTATTTGATTACTTCTGCGCGGATGAAGCCTTTCTCGAAGTCTGTGTGGATGACTCCTGCAGCCTTAGGTGCCTTGTCGCCTACGTTGATTGTCCAGGCGCGGCATTCGTCTGCTCCTGCTGTGAAGTAAGTACGGAGGTTGAGGAGTGAATATGCGCTCTGGATGAGTCTGATCACGCCTGACTCCTCAAGTCCCATCTCTTCAAGGAACATCTGGCGCTCCTCGTAGCTGTCGAGTTCTGCGATGTCTGACTCGATCTTGGCTGAGATGATAAGGATCTCTGCATCCTCGTCCTTTGTTGCTTCACGCACTCTTTCCACATACTCATTTCCGTCCTTTGCAGATGCCTCGTCTACGTTGCAGACGTACATTACAGGCTTGTTTGTGAGGAGGTAAAGCTCTTTTGCGAGCTGCTCTTCCTCTGCATTTTCAGGCTTTACTGTGCGGCAGGATTTGCCCTGCTCGAGTGCATTCTTGTATCTTACGAGAAGATCGTAAAGGATCTTCGCCTTTTTATCACCACCTGTTGTTGCCTGCTTCTGAACCTTTGAAATACGGTTCTCTACAGTCTCAAGGTCCTTGAGCTGGAGCTCGCAGTCGATTACTTCCTTGTCTCTTACAGGGTCTACGCTTCCGTCAACGTGAACGATGTTCTGGTCGTCGAAGCAACGGAGTACGTGAAGGATAGCGTCAGTTTCGCGGATGTTTGCAAGGAACTGGTTGCCGAGACCTTCACCTCGGCTTGCACCCTTTACAAGTCCTGCGATGTCTACGATTTCCACTGTTGCAGGAACCACTCTCTTTGGATTGCAGAGGCCTTCAAGCACCTCAAGACGCTTATCTGGAACATTGGTTGATCCGATGTTTGGTTCGATTGTGCAGAAAGGGAAGTTTGCGCTCTGGGCCTTTCCTGAACTTACACAGTTGAACAAAGTTGATTTTCCTACATTAGGAAGTCCTACGATTCCACATTTAAGTGCCATTTTCTTCTATTCTTTTATCAATTTCTTTATCGGGCGCAAATTTACGGTAACTTTTTCTTTTTCTTTAAATTATTTCTCTTTTTTGGGGTAGATTTTTCTCTTTTTTAAACATTGTCTTGGATGGGGAGGGTATCTTTGGAAAATGAAAGTGATTGTTTGTGTTGTTGTGTTGTGCCTCTCCTTTATTTTTGAGGCTTCTTGCAGCGAGAGAGGGGATTCTCTGGTTGTGGTGTTTTGGAATGTAGAGAACTTCTTTGACTATTTTGATGGAGGGACAGGGGATTCAGACAGGGAATTTTCCTCTATGGGAGCCCGGCATTGGACAAAGAAGAAATTCTATGCAAAGTGCGATGCTGTGGCCAAGACTGTCTTCTGGCTGACGGACAGGTACGGGAGGATGCCGGATGTGATAGGTCTTGCAGAGGTCGAAAACAGGGGAGTGCTTACAAGGATGCTCAGCAGTACTCTTATGCGCAAGTATGACTATGGGATAGTCCACAGAGAATCTGGTGACAGGCGTGGAATCGATGTTGCTCTGCTGTACCGGAAATCAGTGATGGACACTCTGTCCACTTCATTTGTGACCCCTGTCTATGAAGGGAAACCTATGCAGACGCGAGATATTCTCCACGCCAGGATGTCCATTGCAGATGGCTCAGTGGCTGATTTTATAGTCAATCACCATCCTTCCAAGTTCGGAGGAGAGGAAGAGTCGAGAGGCAGGAGGGATGCTGCAATGGAGACCTTGAAGCATTTCTGCGATTCATTGAAAGGAGATCATATGATAGTTATGGGTGACTTCAATGACACTCCTGATGCAAAGCAGTTCAGAATTCTTGACGGACTTTTGATAAATAAGGCTGAAGGTCTTCACCAAAGACGGGAAGGGACTATAAGATACGAAGGTAAATGGGAACTTATAGATATGTTTATGACAAGTCCTTCTCTGGATGTAGAAAGCCGGATGGAGATAGTTAGAGTGCCTTTTCTGATGACGTATGAGAAAAAGCATCCCGGAGAAAAACCACTTCGAACCTATGTGGGACCTCGATATACAGGCGGAGTCAGTGACCATTGCCCTATAGTGCTGCGTGTTTATTTTCAATAATAAATCATTGTCAAGTCTCGATATATTCTTATATTTGAAGGATTTTCATTCCCATTTCGGGATTTGAACAGGAATTATCAAATAAAATAATAACACTATGAAACAGAAAATAGCTGAGAAATTTCAGACATTGTTTCTTTCAGAAGGCGAGTTCTTCGCTTCTGCCGGACGTATCAATCTTATAGGCGAACACACTGATTATAACGGTGGATTTGTATTCCCTGGTGCAATCGACAAGGGAATGATCGCTGAAATAAGCCTTAACGGTACAAATAAGGTGTGCGCCTATGCACTTGATCTTGATGAGTATTCAGAGTTCGGTCTGAATGAGGAGGATGTTCCTGCTCAGGGATGGGCAAAGTATATTTTCGGTGTCTGCCGCGAGATTATCAAGAGAGGTGGAAATATAGCCGGATTCAACACTGTATTTTCAGGCGATGTTCCTCTTGGAGCCGGTATGTCTTCTTCAGCTGCTCTTGAAAGCACTTACGCATATGCTCTGAACGAACTTTTCAATCTTGGAATAGACAAGTTCGAGCTTGCACGTATAGGCCAGAGCACTGAGCATAACTATGTAGGCGTTAAATGCGGAATTATGGACCAGTTTGCTTCTGTTTTCGGCAAGAAAGGCCATCTTATGCGTCTTGACTGCCGTTCAATGGAGTTCGAGTATTTCCCGTTCGATCCTGAGCAGCACGGCTACAAGCTTGTTCTTCTCAACTCTTGCGTAAAGCACGAACTGGTAGGTTCCCCTTATAATGACCGTCGCGCTTCCTGCGAAAGAGTTGCAAAGATCCTCGGCCAGGAGTTCCTTCGCGGAGCGACAATGGAGCAGCTTGATGCAATCAAGAACCAGATCTCTGAAGAAGATTATATGCGTGCACGCTATGTGATCGGTGAGGAAAAACGAGTTCTTGATGTCTGCGATGCGCTCGGAAAGGGTGATTATGAGACAGTAGGTGCCAGAATGTACGAGACACACTGGGGTATGTCAAAGGATTATGAGGTTTCTTGCGAGGAACTTGACTATCTGGCTGAAGTTGCCAAAGAGTGCGGAGTCACAGGATCACGCATTATGGGAGGCGGTTTCGGAGGTTGTACAATCAACCTTGTGAAGACTGAACTCTATGACGCTTTCATTGAAAAGGCTAAGACTGCCTTTGCAGAGAAATACGGACACGAGCCGGTTGTAATCCCGGTTGTGATCAGCGACGGAGCACGCAGACTCGCATAGATACATACCTTATATATATGAACAATAAGATATTTAAAATCACCTATGCGGCAATCATTGCCATCATCTTGGTTGCCCTTGTTGTCTTCCTTATAATGCAGATCTGTTCAGGAGTAGAAGGTAACATTGCCACATTATACACAGCGATGTATGTCCTTCTCATCATATGGGCTGCAATCAGATTATTTTCACTGATAAAGGAAATAAGGAATATGTAAATACAAAAAAATGGCTGGTCCAGATGGGCCAGCCACTTTTTTTCTATCAGCGTATATTATCTGTACATTGCGAACTCAATGTCCTTAGCTGATCTTTCTGCAAGCTTCTCGCAAGCGTTAGCTGTCTCGAGGTTCTTCTTTACAGCCTCTGCGTTGCCCTGACGAGCAGCAGCAACTGCGCGGAGGTAAGCAGCCTTAGCAGCGCCCTTCTCGCAGCAGCACTCAAACTCAGCAGCTGGAGCGTTGTTTCCGTTGAGGAGAGCTACGAGAGCAGCGTTGAAGCTCTTCTTTCCAGCGAGCTTAGCAGCAGCCTCTTTGTAGTTTCCGTTGAGTACGTCGATAACAGCGAGGTTCTCCTTTGCAGTCTCGTTGTTAGCAGCAGCGAAGTAACGGCCTGCCTGACCATAGTCAGCGTCGCGGAGAGCGAGAACACCCATTGCGTTGTTCCAGTCAGCATCCTGCTCGCACTTCTTGAGGGCAGCCTTAGCCTTGTCATTCTCACCCATAACGATGTATGTAGCAGCGAGGTTGTACTGAGCTGTGTTGCTGTCGTACTTCTGAGCAGCCTTCTTGTAGAGCTCCACCTTCTGAGCGCAATCCTTAACGAGAGTAGCAGCGCGGAGGAGTGCAGCCTCGTCGAGAACGTCGATGTTCTCCTCTACGAGCTCGAGGAGCTCATCGTTAGAGTAGTTAGTGAACTCAACGTTAGCGATGAATCTTGCACGACGGAGAGCTGGAAGGATGTCCTTAGCAAGAGTCTTGTAAACGTTAGACATATTCTTGATCTCCTGCTCACGAACAGCTGGATCGCTGTACATAGAGAGAACGCGGATGATGAGGTCCTTGTCCTTGAGGTCTGAAGCAGCGATGAGCTCCTGGAAACCTTCCCAGTCCTCAGCTACGCTTGTAACGTTAACCGGACCTTCAACTTTGTTCTTCTTTGTTACCTTGTTGAATGCCTTCTCTGCAGAAGCCGAACGGTTGTTAGAGAGCTTCTCATTGAGCTTCTCTGTACCGTCTGGTGAAGCGTAAGCAACGATGTCAGTGCTTACGAGGTTCTTGCGCTCGTTAGCCTTGATCTCCTCGAGAGCAGCCTGGAAATCCTTGATTGATGCAGACTTGAGCTCGCTGTTTCTTACATTTGAGCTGTTGATCTGGTAAAGGATCTGACCCTCAGCTGTCTGCTTGATGACATCCTGGTAGCCGTCAGCCTTGAAATCTACCTTACCGTTCTCGCAAACGAGCATATAAGTAGTGTTTGCACCGTCAGCAACCTTCTTAGTAGGAAGAGTTGTGTACTTTCCTTTGTGTCTTACAACGCCACGAAGCTCGAGGTAAGACTTCTCCATACCTGGAACATACTTGAAGCTTACAGGCTTAGTGATAGTTGCACCGTTTGAAGGAACTACCTCGTAGTTGTCCTTAACCTTCTCACCCTGGAAGATGTAAGGCTCCATAGCAACCTCACCACCCTCGTAAACGAGTACTGGAGTAACCTCGAGGATAGCCTTTGGATGGAAGTAATCCTCTGGATAAGAAACTGTAACGTCAGTGTTGATTTCACCAGCTACAACTTCAAGAACAGCGTCGCCGTAGCCTACATTAACGTTCTCAGACTGTTTTGCCATCTCTGCAGGAGAACCGCAGGCAGCTGCAGCGATTCCGAGAACAGCAATAGACAAAAGATTGTTGATTTTTCTCATTACGTGTAAAATTAAAGTTATGGTTATAAATATACTTATTCTATTATAGTAATATCAACCGACAAAGATAATCAATTTTTACATTTTCTAAGCTTTGTACTGCATATTTTCAAGCGTTTTCGTAACTTTGCGGCACTATGACGAATCAGGATCTACAGAGTTTAAAGAATAAGTACGATATAATCGGAAATGACCCTGCATTAAACAGGGCCTTGGAAATCGCTGTGGCTGTCGCTCCCACTGACATAACAGTGCTTGTGACAGGAGAAAGCGGTGTCGGAAAGGAGAACATCCCGAGAATCATCCATAACAGCAGTCCGCGCAAGAGAGGCAAGTACTTTGCGATCAACTGCGGTGCAATTCCGGAAGGAACTATAGATTCGGAACTCTTCGGTCACGAGAAAGGCTCCTTTACCGGAGCCAACGAGATGAGAAGAGGTTATTTTGAGGAGGCAGACGGTGGAACGATATTCCTTGATGAAATAGCGGAAATGCCTATGGCTTCGCAGGCGAAGCTTCTCAGAGTCCTTCAGTCCGGAGAATTCATCAGAGTGGGTTCGTCGAAAGTGCTGAAGACAGATGTCAGAGTGATTGCTGCGACAAACGTGAACCTGATGCACGCTGTTTCGAAGGGCAAGTTCCGTGAAGATCTCTATTACAGACTCAATGCCGTGACAGTGATGATGCCTTCTCTGCGTGAGAGGCCGGGTGACATAAACCTGCTTTTCAGAAAGTTTGCGTCAGATTTTTCCGCAAAATACGGATTCAGCAAGGTTGTGCTTACCGAAGATGCTTCCATCCTTCTGAGAAAATACAGATGGCCTGGTAACATCAGGCAGTTGAAGAATGTAGCTGAAGCAGTGTCTGCGATGGAGTCGATGAAGATGTCAGCCGCTTCTGACAAATGTGTCATAGATGTTGACATTCTCTCAAGATATATCCCTCGTGAAGAGCCTAACCTCCTCCCTGCGAAGTCGTCTTCGTACCAGGATTCTCCTGAAGCCGCTACTGAAAGAGAAGCCATAATAAGATCGATAATCCAGTTGAGGCAGGATGTGGACTATCTAAAGAGCATAATCACCGGAGCGGCTCCGAGCCGTCCTCAACTTCCTACTATTGCTCCTCCAGAGACAATGCAGACTCCGACACAGGAAATGTCTGAAAGATATGACGACATCGACGAGGATCCGGAAGAGCAGGATTTTGACGAGCCTGAAACAGAAGTTCTGTCCATTAAGAGTTCCAATATGGAACTGATAGAGAAGGTGCTTCGCAAGCACGGTGGCAACAGAAAGGCCGCGGCCGCAGAACTGGGAATATCCGAAAGGACATTGTATAGAAAACTAAAGCAGAAATAATGATGAAGAAAGCAATATTGTCATTCGCAGGTGTCGTGGCGGCAGTCCTTATAGCTCTGCCGATGCTTCAGTCGTGCGGCATATATTCGTTCACAGGTACATCCATCCAGCCGGATGTGAAGACAGTGACAATCAACTACTTTGAGTATCTGGCGCCGAAAGTGAATCCTTCACTCAGCAACGACATCACACAGGCTCTTCAGGAGAAATTCATCAAGCTTACAAAGCTGGAACTGGTGGATATCGACGGAGACCTCGAGATCGTGGGATCTGTCACAGGTTATGACGTAAAGGCTACAGCCATCACTGCCAACGAATCAGCGGCAATGAACCGTCTGACTGTCAATGTGAAGATAAACTTTATAAACAGGAAGTATCCTGAAGAGGATTTCGAGAACAAGTCATTTTCTGCCTATGCGGACTTTGACGCGACTCAGTCTCTTGATGCGGTCGAAGCATCTCTTTGTGAGGAAATCATAGAGAAACTCTGTGAGGATATGTTCAATGCAACCGTCGCAAACTGGTAACGGAATGGGAGAATATATAGACTTGAAGAATCTTACTATTGACGAGCTTGCGGGCGTCGTCAATCTTTACCCGTGGTTCGGTGGCGCTCGAAAGGAGCTCTGCGAGCGTATGAGCGGCCTTGGCGGACCTGACTGGAGCGAAGCCCAGTTCCGTGATGCGGCGATGTATGTCGCCGATAGAGGAAAGATGTTCCGCCTGCAGCACTCGGCGAAGGGCGGTGATTGGACTGACGCAGATGTGGAACAGCTGCTGAAGTCATATATATCCGAACCTGAAGTTCCTGCCTCTGAAGAAGGCAGGCCTGTGCGAGAGAGGAAGGTATATGCCGGAGTAGGTGATTATTTTTCTCAGTCGGATTATGATGATGTGCGCAGGGCTGACGACAATGTGTTTTCACGCTATGCGGCAAAAGCGGGGCAAGGTAAGGCCGTTTATGAGGAGTCAAGTTCAGAATTTGACCTTTATACAGAGACGTTGGCAAAAATTTACCTCGAACAGGGCTATCCGGAGCAGGCAAAAGTCATTTATTCAAAACTAATTTTGGCATATCCGGAAAAAAGTGCTTACTTTGCATCCCTTATTGAAAAAATCGACGAATTAAATTAGTAATTGAACGATATGAACGTACTTTTTACAGTTTTGACAGTGCTTGTACTTATTGCAAGCGTTCTCATCACACTCATCGTGCTTCTCCAGAACGGAAAGGGCGGCGGACTTGCTAGCAACTTTGTTGCAGGTAACCAGACATTCGGCGTACGCCAGACTGCTGACATCCTCGAGAAGATCACTTGGGGTCTCGTAATCTTCATCTTCGTAGTTTCAGTAGCTACAACATTCTCACTTGGCAACAAGGCTGCTGATGTTGACTACACTGAAAAGATCGAGGCTGAGGTAGCAGCTCCAGAGTTCCCTGCAGAGCTTCCTTCTGCTGAGGTTCCTGCTGAAGAGTCAGCTAACTAATAAGGAAAGCACGTCTGTCTGACATTTTGTCAGTAAACAGACTTTGGAATATAATTTGACTTTAAGCCGTCTGTTCGGAAGAACGGACGGCTGTAAGTGTATATACACGGGTCTATATTATATTAATATTAAACTTTATTTGATTTATGGCAGAAAATAAGTTTGAAAACCTCAGCAGATTTGCGGTCAATCTCAACGAGAAGGCCTCTCAGGGTAAACTTGATCCTGTCATCGGCAGGGATGAGGAGATAAGAAGAGTACTTCAGATCTTGAGCAGAAGGACAAAGAACAATCCTATATTGGTAGGAGAACCGGGAGTCGGAAAGACTGCGATTTCAGAGGGAATCGCGCAGAAGATAGTAGACGGTGACGTGCCGGAAAACTTGAAGAGCAGGAAGATATATTCGCTTGACCTTGGCGCACTTATAGCGGGTGCAAAGTATCAGGGAGAGTTTGAGGAACGACTTAAAGGCGTGGTGAAGGAGGTCGTTGACAGTGATGGTGAGATCATTCTTTTCATCGATGAGATCCACACCCTTGTGGGAGCAGGAAGGACCTCAGGAGCGATGGATGCGTCGAATATATTGAAGCCGGCCCTCGCCCGTGGCGAGCTCAGAACCATCGGTTCTACGACTCTGGACGAGTATCAGAAATATTTCGAGACCGATAAGGCGTTGGAAAGACGTTTTCAGATGGTGATGGTGGAGGAACCTTCGCCGGCTGCTTCCATATCCATAATGAGAGGCCTTAAGGAGCGATATGAAAACCATCATAAGGTGCGTATCGAGGACGATGCCCTCATCGCGGCGGTAGAACTTTCGCACCGCTATATTACCAGCCGATTCCTTCCTGATAAGGCCATTGACCTTGTGGATGAGGCGGCTTCGAAGCTCCGTCTTGAGATGAATTCGGTGCCTGAACCTATCGCTGAACTTGACAGCCGCATACGTCAGCTGGAGATTGAGCGTGAGGCTATCAAGCGTGAAGGAGTGTCTTTGAAGATGGATAAGATAAAGAGCGAACTCTCTGAACTTGAAGCAAGAAGGAAAGATTTGCGTAAGCGTTGGGATGAGGAAAAAGGCATACTGTCGGAGCTTCAGGACGCACGTCAGAAGATGGAGGATTACAAGATCCAGGCGCATAATGCCGAGAGGGTAGGAGATTATGGAAAGGTGGCGGAGATACGCTATGGAAAGATGTCTCAGGTACAGGCGAGGATAGAGGAACTAACTGCAAAGCAGGCTTCCATCGAGAATCCTATCATCACTGAAGCTGTGACTCCGGAAGACATCGCTGAAGTGGTTGCAAAATGGACTGGAATCCCTGTGAACAGGATGTTGGAAAGTGAGAAGACCAAGCTCCTGAGGATGGAGGCAGAACTTCATAAAAGAGTTGTAGGCCAGGATGTTGCAATCGAGGCTGTAGCTGATGCTGTGCGTCGTTCGCGTGCCGGTCTGCAGAACGAGAAACGCCCTATCGGATCCTTCCTTTTTATGGGTACGACAGGTGTCGGCAAGACTGAACTTGCAAAGGCTCTTGCTGAGTTCCTCTTCAATGACGAGAATATGATGACCCGAATCGATATGAGCGAGTATCAGGAGCGTCACACCGTAAGCCGTCTGGTGGGTGCGCCTCCTGGATATGTCGGCTATGATGAAGGAGGTCAACTGACTGAGGCAGTGCGTCGCAAACCTTACTCTGTGGTGCTTCTTGACGAGATCGAAAAAGCCCATCCTGATGTGTTCAACACTCTCCTTCAGGTGCTTGACGATGGTCGTCTGACTGACAATAAGGGTCGTACTGTCGACTTTAAGAACACAATCCTGATTATGACCTCAAATGTCGGTGCAGACATTATCCAGGGATATATGGAAAGGCTGCCGCTTGAGGGAGAAGCACGTGCTGATGTGCTTTCTGAGTGCCGCTCTCAGGTGCTTGAAGTGCTCAAGCGCACTGTCCGTCCGGAGTTCCTGAACCGAATAGACGAAGTCATAATGTTTGAGCCACTTTCTCAGACTGACATCCGCGAGATCTTGAAGATGCAGATGCGTGACCTTCAGGAAAAGCTTGCTGAAAATGGGGTGACAGTGGAGTTTACTCAGGAATTCGAGGATTATATGGCCACCAAGGGTTATGAGCCGGCATATGGTGCCCGCCCTATCAAGCGACTTATGCAGAAAGAGCTCATAAACATCCTTGCAAAATCCATCCTTGAGGGGCGTGTCAGGAAAGATTCTGTCATAGCCATAAGTATGGCTGACGGTCAGATAGTTGTCAGCAGCAGATAGTCTTTTTCTGTCACATCGAGCGCAGTCGAGATGTCTGTATAAATATATTTGTAAAATACAGCGGATTGTACTAACTTTGGGAGTTATATCGTTAGAAAATAACTTCCTATGAGAAATATAATCCGCTTTATTGTTGCTACGCTCGCGCTGTGTTTCAGTGTTGCGATGCACGCACAGACAGTAGCTCAGTCATCTACTCTCGTCCTTGACGAAAAATCCCTTGAGGCTGTGAATGCCGATGCAGTGACAGGTCTTGCACTTGACCCTATCGGAAAGGACCGTTCAAACCGTCCTTGTGCGCGTATCAAACTGCATATCAACAGAATGACTCCTGAGGAAATCGGCCAGATCGAAGTACGTACCATCGGTGGTAACGTCCTTGTGATGAAGCAGCAGCTTGCTTATGAGGGCAACGGTATCATCATCGAGCTTACTGCCCGCAAAGGTACCCGTTTCTACCTCCACCACGATAAGTTCGGTGACTCGAACGCCGTGACTGTAGACCTTGAAGCAAACAAGGAGTACAGAATGGAGGGCTGGAACGACATCACTCTTCCTGTAACTGTGGTCTGTATGGCTCCGGGAGCTGAGGTTTTCCTCGATGGAGTTTATCAGGGACTCATCGGCCACGACCATATGCTTACTCTTCAGGGCGTGTCTGCAGGTCTTCACGACCTTCGTCTCGTGCTCGGAGATGACGAGTCTTTCAAGCAGATTACAGTGTCCACTGAACTCGTGACTTTCCACGTAGAGCTTAAGAATAAGGATCTCCTCCACGGTACCTTGACATTTAATCTCAATCCTCATAATGCTGTGTTGGAGATTGATGGCGAGACCCTCACATCTGAGGATGGTGTGATCAACAGAAGAACCCGCCACGGTTCGTATGGCTACACAGTTTCTGCAGAAGGTTATCACTCTATCGAAGGTACTGTTTCTATCGACACCACAAACGTAGTCCGCAATATCGTCCTCAAGCAGATGATTACAAACCTTACATTGAATGCTGCAGACGATGTGAAGGTGTGGATCGACGGCGAGAAGGTCGGAGAAGGAACTTGGAAGGGAGCCCTTGCACCGGGAAGCTATGAGATAAAGACAAAGAAGGGTGCTTATTATCCTGCTTACTCTACTCTTACCCTTACTCCGGATATGGACGAACTCACAGTGGATGCACCAGAGCCGACAGTTCCTTATGAGAAGAACCTTCTTGTGATGCCTGTGGCAAGTGTTTATCCAAGTATGTCATACGGACTTATGCTCGGTTATGTGCAGACAGTCGGAGGTTATGCAAAGTTCAGAAGCAATTTCGATTTCACAGCAGGAGCATACAATTCAACCAGCGACTGCAACATCGAAGGCGGTGGCTACCTCTGGCCATCAGGTGAGAAGACAGAGACTATTATGAATGTCACAGGAGGTCTCCTTATCCGTGCAGCCAAGTTTATGTATCCTTACTTCGGAGCTGGCTACGGCTCAAGAAACGTTCTCTGGAAAGACACTGACGGAGCGTGGGTAGGCATCAGCGACTACTCATTCGCAGGCCTCAGCGCAGAAGCCGGAGTCATCTTCAAGTTCGGTCCTGTGTCACTCTCTGCAGGTGTATCCAACACCGCATTCAAGTACACAGCAGCAGAGGTCGGCCTTGGTGTAATGTTTTAGTAAAACTCAATGCACAAAGCATTGACATATAATCATTTATAGAATATGCCTGCTCCCTTCTGGCGGCAGGCATATTCCGTATTCGGTTGAGAATCAGCACTTTATAAAACTTATAAAAATGCGCGCAAATTCGATTAAACTCTCATTCGTCTATATCCTTTCACTTTTAGCGATTGTTTCTTGTCTCCAGGAGGAGCGTTCGCCGGAGGACATCCTCGTGCCGTCGCCTGCTCAGGTTGAGACTTCTGACGCATCGTTGATGCTTGCTTCGAAGGTGCCGACTGGTTCTGAGAGGTTGGTGCAGGAGTGTGGTTTTTACTACAGCAAGGACAAATCTATGGCTGATACCCGTAAGGTGGCAGGTATGCTGGCTGCCAATAATTTTACGGCTGAGCTGCCAGACAGGACTTATGGTACTACCTATTATATATGTGCATATGTGACCAATGGTCACGGCTCGGAGATCCGTTCGGATCTTCGTACCTTCCAACTTGACGAACTTGAGGAATATGTGGAGTTCGGTCAGGTGAATATGGTGTCATTTGATCCTTCGTCAAAGCAGCTGATGATAACCATTGACACAGACATATGGGCAGGTGTTAGCGTGAGTGAGGCCGGAGTGTGCTATGGTGCAGAGCCGACTTCTCTTTCGATAGAAGGAGATCATAAGGAAGGAGTCTATAGGTCTGAGACCCGTGCTGAAGCAGGAGTGATAGAGATTCTTCTCAACAACTTTTCAGAGGCGACCCAGTATTACCTCAGACCTTATGTGAAGGACGGAGATTATCTTTCATATGGTGAGGTTGTTCCGTTCTATATTCCTGCTGTTGCGAAGGTTTCTACATTCGAGGCTGAGGGGGTAACTGCTTCAGGAGCAACCCTTTCCGGAGAGGTGACAGATGAGTGCGGTTCGGCTGTTACGGAGCGTGGATTCGCTTGGATTGAGGGCGATGCTGTGCCTACCATCGAGGATAGTCATATGGCAGTAGGCAGCGGCCTCGGTGCTATGACCGCAACCGTTGAAGGTCTCGATCCTAATAAGAAATATACATTCAGAGCCTACGCGACAAACGCTTCCGGCACCGCCTACGGCGAAGCTAAGGTCTTCACGACCCTTGTCGCTCTGCCTTCGCTTGCGGCTTCGACAATTTCGAATATTACTTCAACTTCCGCTACCTTCAACGGAGTCCTTGCGAACGACGGTGGCGAGAGTGTTTCCGAGGTCGGATTCTACTACAGCACTGAGAAGGAAGTTAACCCTGAGACAGCGCAGAAGGTAAGCCTCGAGTACTCGACTTATCAGAAGTCTGCTAAGGAACTCTCAGCAAACACCCTTTACTCCGCAATCCAGTCGGCTCAGGCAGCCGCCTCAGACGAAGGCGAGTTCTTCTCTATTGACGTCTACAGCCTCGGCATCAAGACAAAGTACTATGTGAAGTCTTACGCTGTGAACTCAGCCGGAGTGGCTTACGGTTCAGTAGTCAACTTCGAGACATCCGGTGAGATCGCAACCATCAAGACCGTCGGCTCAAGCGAGGTTACAACAAGCAGCGCAGTCCTCTCTGCAAACATTACAACCGACAACGGCGAGAAGATCACCGAGCGCGGTTTCGTGTGGATGGAAGGTGCAGGCAATCCGACTACAGAGTCGAACAAACTCAAGGTCTCAGGCGAGGTGGGCGAGTACACTGCCACCCTCGAAGGCCTCGATCCGAATAAGAAATATTCATTCAGGGCATATGCAATCAATGCGGAAGGAACAGCCTACGGCGACGTGATGAGCTTTACGACAAAGGTGGATTTGCCGGCGTTGTCTAATGTCGTTATCCCATCGCTGTCTTCAACTACTGCGACTCTTACCAGCAAGGTGACATATCACGGTGGTGAGACTATTACAGAGGTCGGATTCTACTATAGCACTGAGTCTGATGTTGATCCGGAGACTTCGCAGAAGGTAAGCCGTATATATTCTGAAGACACCTTCTCTATCGAAGTCGCAAACCTCGGTATCAACACCAAGTACTATGTCAAGGCATATGCAATCAACTCAGCAGGAACTGCTTATAGTGAGATAAATAGCTTTAAGACAGAGTCTTCTGTGCCGTCGGTTCAGACAATTGGCGTTGCTGATATTACCCCTGAAAGCGCACTCCTCTCAGGCTCAATACTCAGCGACAACGGAGCATCCATCACCGAGCGCGGCTTCGTCTGGATCCAGGGTGACGGAACTCCTACGGTAGATTCTCATAAGCTCACAGCCACCGGCACAACTGGTGAATTTACATCATCGCTTACCGGTCTTGAGCCAAACAAGAAGTACAGCTTCCGCGCCTATGCAACCAACTCAAAGGGTACAGCTTATGGTGAGATTATGACATTCTCGACAGTAGCCGGTCTCCCTGCCCTCTCATCTGTTGACGTCTCGGCCATCACATCCACTTCCGCAACCTTCTCCAGCACCGTCACTGACCACGGCGGCGAAACCGTATCAGAAGTCGGTTTCTACTACAGCACAGACGAAACTGTAGACCCTGCAACCTCAGTAAAGGTAACCCAGAAGTACGCCAAAGACGTATTCACATCCCAGATAGCCGACCTTGCAATCTTCACAAAATACTACGTCAAAGCCTACGCAACAAACTCGGCGGGAACTGCTTATAGTGTAATATATTCGTTTACTACACTTGCTTCTACGCCAATTGTAAATACAATAGGTTCATCGGAAGTAACGTCTACAACTGCCGTCCTTTCCGGAACAGTTGTAGCTGATAATGGAGCAGAAGTTACAGAACGTGGCTTTGTATGGATGTTGGGAGAGGGTGTACCTACGATAGACTCTTATAAAATTACTACATCAGGTAAGATTGGAGATTACACAGCTACAGTTAAAGACCTTGCCCCTAATCAGAAATATTCGTTCCGTGCATACGCGGTCAACTCTGTAGGTACATCTTACGGAGAGATAATGTCATTCACAACAAGCATATCCAAGGCTTCATTAGCTTCTGTGACAATTTCCAATATTGAGGAGACCTCTGCCACAATTTCGAGCAAAGTTACTGGTCACGGAGGTGACACTGTCTCTGAAGTTGGTTTTTATTATAGCACAGAAGAGGCTGTAGATCCAGAGAAGTCTGTCAAGGTTAACCGTGTTTACTCAAGCGACTCGTTCTCTATTTCGATCAGCGGACTTGCAATCAACACCAAGTACTATGTGAAAGCCTATGCAGTAAACTCTGCAGGCACTGTGTACAGTGACGTTGCAAGCTTTACAACTCTTGCATCTACTCCTGTTGTCAATACAGTGGGCTCATCAGAGATATCTTCTACAGGTGCAGTACTTTCCGGAACAGTCGTAACCGACAATGGCGCTGCAATCACTGAGCGCGGTTTCGTATGGCTTAAGGGAACAGATGCTCCGACAACATCATCCAACAAGGTGAAGGTTGAAGGCGCTACCGGTGACTTCACTGCAACAATCAGCGGACTCGATCCGAACCGGAAGTATTCATTCCGAGCATATGCAATCAACTCTAAAGGTACTGCATATGGTGACATAATGATCTTCAATACAGTCGCAGGCCTTCCTGCACTTTCTGCAATGAAGGTAAGCAGCATCACTACAACCTCTGCGACATTCACCTGTACCGTGACAAATCACGGTGGCGAGACTGTGTCTGAGGTGGGATTCTACTACAGCAAGGAGGAATCAGTTGATGTTGAGACAGCCCAGAAGATAAGTGAAGTCTATAGCTCAGATACATTTACTCTCAAGGCAGAAGACCTTGAAATCGGTCAAAACTACTATGTGAAGGCGTACGTAAAGAACTCTGTAGGAGAGGCTTACAGCGCGGTCATTGCCTTCAAGACCACAAGCACAGCACCGTCTGTCAGCACGATTGGCTACACAAAACTTTCCGCTACAAGCGCGGAGCTTTCTGGACAGGTTATGGATGATAATGGAGAAAACATCACAGAACGTGGTTTTGTGTGGGTGAAGGGAACAAGTACTCCGACAACATCGTCTTCAAAACAGTCTGTAGAAGGAACAGTCGGAGACTACACTGCAACAATCACCGATCTCGAGCCTAACCAGATCTACTCATTCCGTGCCTACGCAATTAACTCCAAAGGAACAGCCTACGGTGACGTGATGCAGCTTCAGATTGCCGTTACTCTCCCGACAGTAACGACAAACGAGGTAATAGGCATCACCAACACCACAGCAACCTCTGGTGGCGTCATCATCTCAGACGGCGGTGGAGAAATCCTTGCCAAGGGTGTGGTTTGGAGTATGAGGCAAAATCCTACTCTGGAATCCTCAAATATGACCAATGAAGGCGAAGGAACAGATGCCTTTACAAGCCAATTGTCAGGTCTTACTCCGGGCATACCTTACTACGTCAGAGCCTATGCAACCAATGTGATGGGTACAACCTACGGTGAGGAAAAACAATTTACCACAACCGGTGAAATTCAAGGAACTCCTCTCGAAGCCTCGAATAGCTTCATCATCTCCAACGCAGGCACCTACACCTTCCAGACAGTCAAAGGAAACAGCTCAGAATCAGTCGGCTCAGTAGCCTCAGCCGAAGTCCTCTGGGAGTCCTTTGGCACAGACGAGCAGCCAGAAGTAGGTTCACTCGTTCCGTTTGCCGTCTACAAAAACGGAAAAATAACTTTTGGAACCCCAGATCAGCATCGCGAAGGAAATGCAGTGATTGCTGCAAAGGACGCATCTGGTACTATCCTTTGGTCTTGGCACATCTGGCTGACAGATGAGCCTCAGGAGCAGGTCTATTATAACAATGCGGGCACAATGATGGACCGTAACCTTGGTGCTACATCTGCTACTCCTGGCGATGTGGGTGCATTGGGACTTTTGTATCAGTGGGGTAGGAAGGATCCTTTATTGGGTTCCTCTTCGATAAGAGAAAACATAGAGGCAAAATCAACCATCACTTGGCCGTCTGTCGTATCGTCAAATTCCTCGAATGGTACAATCTCTTATGCCACCGAGCATCCTACTACCTTTATAACAGGTAATGGTAGTAATTATGATTGGTATTACCCGGGTTCATCATCAACCGACAACACCCGTTGGCAGTCATCTAAGACGATTTACGATCCTTGTCCTGCAGGTTGGCGTGTTCCCGATGGCGGAAGTGATGGTGTTTGGTCGAAAGCACTTGGTTCATCTTATTCCGTGGCATACGACAGCACCAATGAGGGTATGAACTTCTCCGGCAATTTCGGCGATGCTTCCACCATCTGGTATCCTGCTTCGGGTAATCGCAGCATCGGCGATGGGGCGCTGTACAGTGTCGGCGGCACTGGCACCTATTGGTCAGTTACTCCTAACGATTACTACGCTTACCGCCTGTACTTCAGCTACAATGGCAGCGTCTTTCCGTCCGACTACAGCTATCGAGCGTACGGGTGTGGCGTCCGTTGTCAGAAGGAAGGTACAGGCGGAGGCCCTATGTATGACAATAACTTTTCGACTTCTGGCGCAAGGAGTCTTTCAAGTGCCGGTACAGCCAATAGTTATATTGTCTCTGGAGCAGGAGTTTACAGTATCTCACCAGTAAAAGGAAACAGTTTGGAGTCTGTAGGTTCTGTTGCATCAGCAGAAGTCCTTTGGGAGACTTTCGGAACAGACGAGAAAATCTATAAAGGCTCCCTTGTGTCAGGAGCAAAATATGAGAACGGCAAGATCTATTTCAAAACAGCTGACTCCTATCGTGAAGGTAACGCCGTCGTCGCCGCAAAAGACGCGTCAGGCACCATTCTTTGGTCTTGGCACATCTGGTTGACCGATGAGCCAGAGGGTCAGGTTTATTACAACAATGCCGGCACTATGATGGACCGCAACCTCGGTGCGACATCTGCTACTCCTGGCGATGTGGGTGCTTTGGGACTTTTGTACCAGTGGGGTCGTAAGGATCCTTTCTTGGGTTCCTCTTCGATAAGCGAAGAAATAGACGCAAAATCGACCCTCACCTGGCCATCTGCGGTTTCGTCAAACTCTACAAATGGCACAATAGATTATGCGGTTGAGCATCCTACTACCTTTATAACAGGTAATGGTAGTAATTATGATTGGTATTACACGGGTTCATCATCAACCGACAATACCCGTTGGCAGTCATCTAAGACGATCTACGATCCTTGTCCTGCAGGTTGGCGTGTTCCCGATGGCGGAAGTGATGGTGTCTGGTCAACTGCGCTCGGTTCTTCGTCATATTTTAAAGATGACACATTATACGACAGCAGCAACGCGGGAATAAACTTCTCCGGCAATTTCGGCGATGCTTCCACCATCTGGTATCCTGCTTCGGGTCATCGCTACTACGTCGGTGGGGCGCTGCTCGGTGTCGGCAGCTATGGCAACTATTGGTCAGTTACTCCTAGCAATTACGACGCTTACAGCCTGCACTTCGACTACTATGGCAGCGTCTATCCATCCAGCAGCAGCTATCGAGCGAGCGGGTTAGGCGTCCGTTGCGTCCAAGAGTGATTCGGACAGCGGTTCATATGAGCCCTGCTCGCGGGCTCATATGAACTTGCGTTTTGATGTCTTATTCTCGCGCCTGGCGCGAGACGGCAGGCGCGAAGCGCCTCAAAATTCGTGTGTTACCTAAATTACTGCACAGTAGTGTTTTACGCAAAATCACCTGCGGCAGATGGCGCAGGTGATTTTTGCAATGTGCTGAATGTTATTAGTTTAGCTACTTCAAGGCATTGACTTCTTCTGGCGTCAAGCCGGTAAGCTCGCAGATAAGTTCTATGGGTAGTCCTTTTGCAAGCATTGCTGCCGCAATCTCTGTACTACGTTTTGCGGTGCCAATCTCAATGCCTCTCTCCTCACCGATTGCAATACCTCGTGCTTCACCGACTTTTTCAGCATAGTCGATGGTATTCGCGTAGTCGCTTTCTGCATATAGACTTCTCATATAGTTCCTGATTTCATTTGCCGTAAAATTATTCAATTCCGACAAATCATACAAGACCCGGAAGAATTCTTCGTCGCGTTTGAACATAAATTTCGCCATCACATTACCAAACATTGCCTTACCGTGGCTCTTCTGAAGACTGCTCAGCAGCCTCTCTCTTTCTTCGTTTTTCTCCTTGAACTTTTCCATATGACCGGTATTAATAAATTACATACGTCCGTTGTCAAAAAGAATAAAAATCAAAGTCCAGGTGTCGAGGAGCAGCTACGGCTATTATTTGTTCCTAAATAACAAATAACCTATCATAAATGTAAATTTATGTAAATTTTTATGTGATTAATCATCAAATTTGTATATTTGCATCATTATGAATGGTTATTTGTTCAGGGACCTCTATGCGAAGTCCAATAATGATATTGTTGCGGAATTGGGGAAGCGTTTTCGTGACTATAGGATAGCGTTGCGACTGACGCAGAAGGAAGTTGCGGATCAGACAGGCGTGTCAGTTATGACAATCGTGCGCTTTGAAAGAGGTGAGGGGTCTGCAATCAGGTTGGACAATTTTGTAGCATTGATGCGTGCTATCCAGAAATTGGATGGCATAGCAGATGCAATCCCCAATATGCCTGCAAGTCTCTATGATGGGCCACGTGAGGATTCTAAAGTTAAATACAGAGTAAAAAAGCGCAAAGATGAAAAGTAATATAATCTCTGTATGTCTGTATGGGAAGGAAATCTGTAAGATACAGTGGCAAGGTGGCTACCGCCAAGGATTTCACCCAATATATCTTGAAGTTCAAGGATTCAGATGTTTGGCCTACCGCAGAAATAGAATATGTCTACTATCAAATGGCGGTGGATAGTGGTATTGATATGGAAAAGTCATCGTTGTTGACAATCGCTGGAACAAAACATTTCCTTACAGAGAGATTTGATAGGAAGCACGGGTCCAAGCAGCATTCTGCAACTTTGCGCTCGCTTTGTGGAGAGGTGACTTCATATGATGAATTGTTCGGCATATGAAGGTCTCTTGGTTTGCCTTACCGTGATCTGGAGCAAGTGTTTCGACGTGCAGTCTTTAATTATCTTGCAGGTGTTTCTGATGATCACGATAAAAACTTCTCCTTCTTGATGTCAGAAAAAGGTGTTTGGAGGCTGTCGCCAGCATATGACGAGACCTTTACAGTCAATTATAAAAATAGGTTTATCGGAGATAGACACGCTATGACAATAGCAGGGAATGACAGACTTGTCTCGCGAGATCAACTATTGAAATTTGCATCTGAAAATGACATACGAAATGCCGATGATATCATTGATGAAGTAATTTCTAAATTGATGACTTTTGAACAGAAATCTGCAGATGCAGGAATTGATGTCGCATTCATAGAAATTATATCTGAATATATAAGTTCACAAATCAATAAAGTAAGCCGAAAGAATCGTTAAATTAACTGATCTGGAAATGAAAAAACTACTCACATACACCCTTTTACTACTCGCAGTTGTCTCCTGCCTCCAGGAGGAACGCTCCCCGGAGGATATCTTGATTCCATCCCCCGCGCAGGTTGATTGCTCGGAGGCGTCGTTTTCACTTACTTCGAAGGTGCCGAATGGATCGGAGAAGTTGGTTGAGGAGTGCGGTTTCCTTGTCGGAACGACAAAAGACTTCGCGGATGCTGTGACAGTTGAGGGAACGATGACGGCCAACGCTTTCGCGGCGGAGCTTCCGATGCGAAAGTATGGGGCGACTTATTATATATGTTCGTATGTTACCAATGGCCACGGGTCGGAGATCAGGTCGGATGTTCGCAGTTTTGCATTGGAGTCGCTGGACAAGTATGTCAAGTTCGGTGCTGTGACTGTGCGTTCGTATGATATGGCGTCGAAGACGGCGGAGCTTTCGCTGGCTGCGGACATATGGGCAGGAGTGGAGGTGAGCGAGGCGGGCCTTTGCTATGGTGAGTCAGAGGTACTTTCCCTCGAGGGCGATTATGCGGCCGGTTCGCTTGCGGACGACGGCGCTATATACATAACCATCAATGGTTTTATCGACGGTGATAAGTACTATCTGCGACCATATCTCAGGGATGGCGAGTACCTTACCTATGGTGATGTGGTGGAATTTTCTATTCCTGCGGTGCCTGTGGTCAAGACCGCTGATGTGGCTGAAGTCACTTCTGAAGGGGCGGTGCTTTCGGGCGAGGTTGTCAAAGGCGCTGACATCAGCGAACGTGGTTTTATGCTTGCCGAGGGCGAGAGCAGTGCTGCGGATATGAAGCAGAAGAAGGTCGTTGAGGGAACCATAGGTGAATATACGCTTGCTTTGGAGGGGCTTCTGCCTAATCAGAAATATACATATTGTGCTTATGCGGTGAATCCTACCGGCACTTACTATGGTCCGGTCAAGTCGTTTACTACGAAGGTTGGACTTCCTGTGGTGGCTTCTGTGGTGGCATCATCGATCACATCTACATCTGCAACGCTTTCAGCTACCGTAAAGAGTCACGGTGGCGAGACTGTGTCGGAGGTAGGATTTTATTACAGCACTGATGAGGCGGTGGACATCGAGACTGCGACAAAGGTTAATAAGCCTTACTCTCAGGATGCATTCTCGATCGATGTTACTGATCTGGCTGTCAATACGAAACATTATGTGAAGTCATATGCAAAGAACTCTGCTGGTGTTGCCTACAGTGATGTGGAAAGCTTTACGACAGCTGTGTCTTCGCCTTCTGTGAAGACTGTCGGCTTCTCTGCAGTAACATCTGCAAGTGCTGTCCTTACTGGTCTTGTGGTGAGTGACAATGGTGCTGCAATCACTGAGAGAGGATTCGTGTGGGTGAAGGGCTCGGACACTCCGACTACGGATTCGAACAAACTGAAGGTTGATGGTACGACAGGTGAATATACCTACACTCTCGAAGGTCTGGAGCCGAACCAGAAGTTCTCTTTCCGTGCATATGCGATAAACTCGAAGGGTACTTCGTATGGTGAGATTATGAACTTTACCACAGTTGCCGGTCTTCCGTCTTTGTCGGCTACCAAGGTGATAAGCATTTCTGAGACTTCTGCTACGTTTACTTGTACGGTGACTGATAATGGTGGTGCAACTGTTTCCAAGGTCGGTTTCTACTACAGCACAGATGCTGAGGTTAATCTTGAATCGGCCCAGAAGGTGGAGGAAGACTACAGCTCGGATAATTTCACCATCTCTGTAGATGGGCTTGAGGTCGGAACTGATTATTATGTGAAGGCTTTTGTGGCCAATTCGGCAGGAGAGGTGCAGAATGCGATAGTTCCATTCAAGACTGTAAGCGCAGCTCCGACCGTAAGGACTATAAAATATGAAAAAGTCTCGGCGACAAGCGTCAGACTGACCGGAGAGGTTCTGGATGACAATGGTGAGCGCATCACTGATCGAGGATTTGTTTGGGATAAGGCAGAAGATGAGGTGTTCCCATATAAAGCACAGGTGCTTGGTGAGACCGGCGAGTTTTCAACCGTCATTGAGGATCTTCAGCCTAATCAGAAATATGCCTTCCGTGCCTACGCAACCAACTCGGTGGATACATCTTATGGTGAGATCCTTGAGTTTGAGATTGTTGTCGGTCTTCCGACCGTAAAGACTGCAGAAGTGACCGACATATCGGATAACGTAGCAGTGTGTGGCGGCTCGGTAACATCTGACGGCGGTGGCGAGATCCTGGCGAAGGGTGTGATATGGAGCAAGCAGCCAAATCCTACCGTCGATCTTGCGACAAAGACCGATGAGGGCGAAGGAACAGAGTCCTTCACAAGCCGTCTGACCGACCTGAGTGCAGGATTTACCTATTATGTTCGTGCATATGCAACCAATGCAGTAGGCACTGCATATGGCGAAGAAAGGCGATTCACTACCACCGGCGAGATCCAGTCGGTAGCGCTCGAACCTGCCAACAGCTTCATCATATCATCATCGGATATATATTCATTCGCCGCCGTCAAGGGCAACAGCACCGAATCGGTCGGTGAGGTCGCATCGGCCGAGGTACTTTGGGAATCATATGGTACCGAAGAGGATATAACCACAGGCTCTCTGGTCGCATTCGCATCATATGCGAACGGAAAGATAACCTTCGCTACGGCTGACACCTACCGCGAAGGTAACGCCGTCGTCGCCGCAAAAGACGCCTCAGGAAAGATTCTTTGGTCTTGGCATATATGGATGACTGACCAACCGCAGGAGCACATATATCCGAACAATGCAGGTACAATGATGGACCGCAACCTGGGTGCTACTTCTTCTGAACCTGGTTCGGTGGGGTCTTTGGGCTTGCTTTATCAGTGGGGTCGTAAGGATCCGTTCCTGGGAGCTGGTACAATGGAAGGTGCTTCTCCAAAGTCTACTGGAATGTGGGAGGCACCGGCTGTCTCAGATGCTTCTAATGGAACGATAGAGCGCGCGATTGAGCATCCGACTCAGTTTATTTTCTCTGATGAAAAGAATATGGATTGGCAGTATATCCCAGATAACACCCGCTGGCAGTCTGAAAAGACAATGTACGACCCTTGTCCTGTCGGCTGGCGTGTGCCTGACGAAGGCGAGAATGGTGTTTGGAGTACTGCTGGATTTTCGAAGACCGTCTACGATGGCGCCAATGAAGGAATGTCTTTCGACATCACTTCTCCGGCGACGACTTGGTACCCGGCTGCGGGTCACTTTACTAATCACGGTGATCCTTCATTTATGAATGGTAATGCATATTATTGGTCAGTTGCTATTGCCGGCGAATATGCGTATTCACTTTACTTCCATTCCGGCGGAGGTGTCGATTCGATGTTTCCGGCCTACCGTTCATGTGCTTACTCAGTCCGTTGCCAGAAAGAAGGTACCGGCGGCGGCCCTCAGTACGACAATGACTTCTCGACTTCCAGTGCTACTCACCTTTCAGCGGCTGGTACCGCGAACAGCTATATTGTCTCCGGCGCCGGAACCTACAGCATTGCTGCCGTGATGGGAAATAGCTATGAGTCAGTAGGTTCTGTTGATTCGGCTGAAGTGCTTTGGGAAAGTTTCGGAACTGATGAAAAGGTTACCAAAGGTGACCTTGTTGCGGGAGCGAAATATGAAGACGGTCTGATCTACTTCAAGACAGCTGATTGGTTCCGCGAAGGAAATGCCGTCATTGCAGCAAAGGATGCCTCTGGCACCATCCTCTGGTCTTGGCATATATGGCTGACCGACCAGCCTCAGGAGCAGATATATTACAACAATGCAGGTACGATGATGGACCGCAACCTGGGTGCGACAAGTGCCACTGCGGGTGATGTGGGTGCTTTGGGCCTCCTTTACCAGTGGGGCCGTAAGGATCCGTTCTTGGGATCTTCTTCTATCAGCAGCAACACAGAAGTCAAATCAACGATTACTTGGCCGTCTGCCGTATCTTCAGATTCTTCGACAGGTACAGTAGATTTTGTTACTTCTCATCCGACGACTTTTGTGACTGGTGGTTCTTCCTCATCTAATGATTGGCATTATTCTTCTCGCGACAACACGTTATGGCAGTCGGAGAAGTCAATATATGATCCATGTCCACTTGGTTGGCGTGTACCAGATGGTGGAGATAATGGTGTGTGGGCAACAGCGAAGGGTTCATCATCGTCTTACACCAGAAGTTATGACAGTACAAATAAAGGAATGAACTTTTCCGGTGATTTCGGTCTTGTCTCAACCATTTGGTATCCTGCTCCGGGTTATCGCTACGACTACGACGGGTCCTTGAGCAATGTCAGCTACGGCGGCTACTATTGGTCAGTTGCTACATTCGATTACTACGCTTGCACCTTGAACTTCAGCGACAATGGCGAAGTCAGTCCATCAAGCAACGATCATCGGGCCGACGCGCGGTCTGTCCGTTGCCAGAAAGAAGGCACAGGTGGCGGTACAGATGGAGGCACAAAGTATGACAACGACTTCTCGACCTCTGGCGCAAGAAATCTTTCTGATGAAGGTACTTCAAACAGCTACATCGTGTCAAGCGCAGGAACATACAGCATATCTCCTGTAAAAGGTAATAGCAGCGAGTCCATTGGTTCCGTTGCCTCCGCAGAGGTCCTCTGGGAAACATTTGGTACCGATGAGAGGATCTTCAAGGGTAATCTGATTTCAGGCGCACGATACGAGAATGGTCATATCTACTTCAAGACAGCAGATTCTTACCGCGAGGGTAATGCTGTGATAGCCGCAAAAGATGCCTCTGGTACAATTCTATGGTCATGGCATATCTGGCTGACGGACGAGCCTCAGGATCAGGTATATAACAACAATGCCGGCACAATGATGGACCGTAACCTTGGTGCTACATCTGCTACTCCTGGAGATGTAGGTGCTTTGGGCCTGTTGTACCAGTGGGGCCGTAAGGATCCTTTCTTGGGTTCTTCATCGATAAGCAGCAGTACCGTGGCAATGTCTACCATCACCTGGCCATCAGCAGTGTCGTCAAATTCCTCGAATGGTACAATCTCTTATGCTACCGAGCATCCGACAATCTTCATTAAGTATAACAGTAATAATTACGATTGGTATTACACCGGTTCGTCGTCAACCGACAACACCCGTTGGCAGTCATCTAAGACGATTTACGATCCTTGTCCTGTAGGTTGGCGTGTTCCCGATGGCGGTGACAATGGTGTCTGGTCAACTGCGCTCGGTTCTTCGTCAGATTTTGAAGATTACATATTATACGACAGCAGCAACGCGGGAATAAACTTCTCCGGCAGGTTCGGCTCTGCAAGTACAATCTGGTACCCAGCTTCGGGTTGTCGCGGCCTCGACGATGGGGCACTGAACATTGTCGGCTACGACGGCTACTATTGGTCAGTTACTCCTAACAGCGACTACGCATACGGCCTGCACTTCAACGACCTTGGCAATGTCGATCCGACGGACTTCACCTATTGGGCGAACGGCTTCTCGGTCCGTTGCTTCAAGGAAGGTTCAGGAATCGATATGCCAGGAGCGGAGGTACTAACGTATTCTCTGGATAGTGTTACAGAAAGTAGCGCTATTCTCTATGGGGAGGTAGTGTCCGATGGCGGATTGCAGATTATTGAACGTGGATTTGTTTGGGAAGAAGGAGAAGGGACTCCTACGATTTCTTCAAACAAGCTTACGGTGAGCGGAACAGTTGGTGAATTTAGTGCGGAACTCAATGGATTGAAATCAGATCAATTGTACTCATACAGTGCATATGCAATTAATGCAGGAGGTGTGATTTCATATGGCGGTATAGTAGTGTTCAGAACTCAGGCATATGGTCCGGATTCGTCTACTCCTGATTGGGAGTTTGATCCGGGTCTTAACTGATCTTAGAGACCTCCGACACTTTTGTGGGGTTTGTGTCGGAGGTGCACTGAAAAAAGGAGAGCACTGAAAAAGGGTTCACTTTTATAAGTGCCTAAGATTTGAGTATATGAATAACCTTCTGAGAAATTTGATTTTTGTTAAAAAATCGATTCTCAGAAGGTTATTTCTTATGATGAGAATAATATTTCCTTCTATTTGGTCGTTTTGATGCCCAAGAGCGTCAATATTCTCTTTAGATTTGACGCAAATACACACATCGCCCCCTGCATTTTCATACTTTCCAATCCGTATGAAAGTGCCCTAGAGTATCCATAAGCATTCTTAAGTTCGGCATTCTTGGCTTCGATCATATATCTAAGCTTGTATTTTTCATCAAAGAAGGCTGAATTTTCGAACTTCATGTAGTCTTCATGAGTCTCGCTCAATATTCTTATGCTTCTGCTTTTGCTTTTTGCCCCTGTCTTCAAACATTTGGACTTGAGAGGGCATTTTTTACATTTTACTTTTGAGAAATTGAAGACAAGTCTATCATTGATCCCTCCTTTCTCTTTGGCAATTCTGGAACTCATTGCAAGATGTCCTGCCGGACACTGCATTGTGGCTGCATCCTTGTTGTATATAAAGCCATCATCTCTGTTATCGTCGGCGGAGTAGACAGCGGGGTTAAGTTTTGCGACTAGCTGTATCTCATCCTCAGCGCATTTCTCAATGTTTCCCTTGCTGCTGTACGCAGCATCTGCAACAACTGTATCTACCTCTATACCTGCGTCTTCTGTTTTGTGTATCACATCCTGCAGATAGTTTCCATCCGCCTTTTCTCCGGATGTGACCACGACTCCGGTTATAAGGCGGTTGTCAGACAAGGCAATATGAGACTTGTAACCGTAGAACTTTCTTGTATTCGATTTATGACCCGCTCTTGCATCTCTATCATCGCTGGTTGTGCAATGATCCATTATATCTTCACAGGTCTCCTGAAGAAGATTCAGTTTCTCGGACACGGCAGGCAGTTCTGCATACTGGCTTTCTTTGATTATTTCTATCAGTTTTTGCGTATAAGAGATTTCCTCTGACAGATTCTGTCCCTCGTATTTTCGAGGGAATGACTTCTTCATCTCTTCGTTAAAGGCATAAATAGATTTGCGCAACGCAGATGAACGTTTACGTAATATCTCAAGAGGAAGCTGAGGATTGGAGCGAGATGTAGTGTGTGTCGCGTCAACAATAATGGTCTTGGAGAACTTTATTCCTTTGGATAAAGCAATCTCTATCGTCTTACCAACAAGCATATCAAGCAGATTCATGTCCTTAAGACGGAGCTTTCTGAACTTGGTCAGTGAACTGGACTCGATAACATCGTCTTCAGGCATCATACCCAAAAAGTACTTAAATGACAAGTCATATCTGGAACGTTCTACAACATCTGCATCAGACACCTCATATATTGTCTTGAGTAATAGATATTTAAACATTCTGATAGGATTGATTGCAGAACGTCCTGTGCTTTCACTATACTTTGAACGAAGTTCGTCATATACAAAGGAAAAGTCAACCAATTCATTTAATTGGCGGAGCAGATTGGTTTTTGGGATGAGCATATCATACAATCTGATATGGTCACTCAATGGCAATATGGAATCTTGTTGGAGCATTGTTATCTGTTGAATTTCAATGCTTTAAGTTATAAATAAAAATTGGACTATGCAAATTTAAATGCATAATCCAATAATTACTTTTTCAGTGCTCTCGAAAAAAGAGGGGACCTCCGACGGTATTGGCGGGAAAATGTCGGAGGTCCCAGAGTGCTGTCCACGGAAAGTGCAGGAGGCACGGCTATGCCATCACGCTGGCAAGCCAGTCGGCGTCGATGCGGGCGAAGCCTTCGGCGGGTTTGATCTGGGGGTTGCGGTCGAGGATGGCTTTGCAGTCCTGGTAGACGTTCCAGCCTATGTTTACGCCGAGCATCTGGCCGCCGAGGGGGTACATAAAGGTGAGGAGGCGTTCGTCGCCTTCACCTTCGCTGCGGTAGAAGTGGAAGGTTGAGGCCAGGAATTCTTCCTTCTGCTCTGCTCCGACGCTTTTCTGGAGCATTTCGAGTTTGGTGATGTACTTGCACATTTCCAGAACTACGTCATCAAGTCCAGCTTCATTGATAAGGACCTTCTCCATCAGTGAGCCCATATCGTTCACGCGGCGCAGGGTGTATCCTCCCATTGCCTTTGTGTGCATTGTAATGGCCTTCATCTGGGTTTCGGAGATTTCACCGGAAGGGATGAACCACAGCATCAGCTTTGCAGCAGGGTCGTGGTAGAGGGTTTCGTATCTGGCGAGGTTTACCTGGCCGCAGTGAGGACATTCCCACAGGAAGAGGGAGCCGTCCTTTACTTTGGCTTTGAGTTCGGGATTGTCTGCTATATTGATGCTTTTGTAGACTGTTACTGTGTGCTGCTGGCCGCATTTGCTGCAGGGCGCGATGGCTTGGTTGATGATTGACATATGTTTAGAATGTTACATTAAAGGTCGGTGTGAATTTCCAGCGGGCTATTTCTATGCCGCTGGCTTCGGAGATGGATTGGAGGGCGGGGCCGCCGTTGTATGAGGCCGAAAGGCCGATTGAGCAAGGCCAGCCGAGGGTGAGGATGCTGTTCAGGTCAAGAGCCAGTTCGGTACCTGCAGACCAGAGATTGCCTTCTCCGGTTATGGTGTAGTCGAAGTGAGGTGCAACGACCAGTCTCTTGACGGCGAAGAATGATCCTCCGATGGAAACATCTCCAATGTATATAGGAACTGCATACTCGGCAGTCACTTTAGCAACCACGTCACTTCTTATCGAGAGCCAGCTCGTCAGAGAATGGTTGGATGAGAGTCCTCGTGGAAGGAAGTTGGTTGCAGACTGGCCGAACGGTGCGTCGTTGAGCTTTTTCTGCACGAGTCCTGTAAGTCTCACTCCGTGTTCCGGCAGCAGTCCGGGCACATAGCCATAGGTGTAGAAATAACCTATAGGTGACAGATACTCCCTGCTTTCAAGGCTTGCTGCAGCACCTATTTCCGCTCCGATTCCCCATTTTGGATAGACAGCAGAGTTCGGTGTCGCAAGCGAGGTGTAACCTCTCAGGGATCCGGACAGACTGTGACGGAAGGTGTTTCTTCCGCTTGTGCTTTCACGGAACGACGGATTCATCAGTCCTTTCAGCTCTCCGTCCTCCTGCATCTGATAATGAGTCTCCATTCCCAGGATTGAAGCGGAAGTGTTGAACATATCGTTGTTGATCGAATATGTCACCTTCGGTATGAAACCTCTGTACCATCCTCCGGATGAGAGGTTGAATGGAATATAGGCAGAGAAGATACCTTCGACGTAAGGTGTCGCCAACTCCTGTGAAGCGATCTCCATCATATAACTGTTCTTCTCCATTTCGTAGGTATTGACATTGTACTGCCTTGCTGCTCTGTCATTTACATTGACCTTAGCTTCGAGAACCGGGTAAAGTCCTGTGTAAGTGATCCTTGCGTGTCCGGAGTGACGCCACACCTCCGGGTTGTACGGATCCTTGTGGGCTGAATAGCCGAACTCACCTGTCGATGTGGAAAGCTTGTTCTGGAAGATGCCGGTTGCTCCGAGCGAAGCTGCCTGCCAGATGTGGTCAAAGGACATATTCATAATCCTGTCAACATTCACATACACCGGTGCCCACGAGTGCAGGCCTATCATATGAGGCACCTTCCTGTACCTCTTTGGCTCGGATATATTCACAGACAGAGGCTCGCCAGCTCCCTTAGAAACTGCGTACTCCCTTTCCTGCTGTGTGACTTTCTCAGCAATCGGGTACTTGTGCAGCTGAGAGAAGTCTACTGCCCTGTCCAGCAGCGAGTCCACCGGGGTGCGGAAAATCCTCATTCCCCCAAGGGTCTGTGAGGAGTAGAGCAGATACTTTCCGTCAGAACTGTACTGGAAGTCAGAGGCTCCATATCTTAGAGAAGTACGCTGACGGACAATGCCTGAAGCAGGGTCAAGCTGATACATCTCGTTGACTCCGGTCCTGTCGCTTGTGAACATCAGTTCGTCGCCATATGCCTTTAAATCTTTGATTTTCAGCGGTTCCGGATCAAGGGCGGTTTCCCACTCCCCGTTGTCGCAGATACGGTATATTCCATAGCCGTTTTCAGATATGGCTGATACATATATATGGCCTCCGGCCATAGCGCTCTCCACCACCTGAAGGGTGTCGGGAGCCGCCACGGTGCAGATGGTATGGCCATCTGCGCCGTCCATTATATCTATATATGACTTTCCGTCGATTTCATATCTCGTCGTCATCATTTCCCCTCCTTTGCTGGTCGGTGCCGGGTTGTGAAGGAGTCTGTCGCTCTTGACTGTGTGTTTCTTGCCGTCCTTTATGTATCTGATGATGGACTTGGTCTCGAGGTTCCATCTTTCATCCTCCAGAGTCTCGCTCCAGTAGAGGCTCTGGAGGTCTTCTGACCACTGCAGGGAGGAGGTGTAGTAGGGCAGTCTTGTGAGCATTTCTTCCTTGCCGTCGCCGCTTATGCGTACGATTGCCGGTGTCTCGACGTGACCTTGTCTGATGGCATAGATGTCGTTTCCCGCAACTGTGGTGCCTGTGTAGTCTGTGTACCATCTGGTTTCTCCGGTGACGGGCTCTGAGTAGATGTAAGGCTTTCTTGCATCTGCTGAGGCACTCCAGAGAGTGTACATAGTGTCGCGGATCTCCTGGAACATAGCCTCCTTCTTCTTGCCGCTGATTTCTCTGTCCAATTTATTGAATGTCATCAGATTCTGAGGCTTGTGGGCTGCCCTGTTGTAGCCGGTGGCCATATAGTCGGTGCAGTCGTAGAGGTACCTCATACCGCCTACGGTCAGGTAGCCGAGCGAGTAGTAGTCAGGGCCGTAGTACTTCTGTGACGGGAATCTCCATTTGACCCAGGACCTGTAGTCTCCCTGGTCGAAGGCTACCCAGTAGTAGTTCAGAAAGTCGGCTGTTCTGCCTCTTCCGGAAGGGGTGAGGGCTGTCTCTATGATGACAGCGTCGCCTTCCATTCGTGCTATGGTAGGGTAGACAATGGATGCAAGGATGTTGAACATCTGTCCGAAGAACCAGTTTCCCGGTTTAAGGTTGTCTGTCATTCCGAACTGCATCTGTGCAACGTGGCGGGATTCGTGAACGGAAAGCATTGTGGACCAAGGCATTGGCTCTGGATTGTAGGCCGATGGTATGGTGAAGAGGTCCATACGCTTCGGAGCCCAGGCCACTGAGCCGTTGGCAGCGTTGTAGGCGTGCATAACGACAGGCATCTTGTAGCCGCTGAACAGATAGCCGGCGGTTCTGGACACGGGGATGCGGTATTTTTCAAGTTTTTCCGCATACACGCGGGCCAGGGAGTCGGTCTTTTCCGGATAGATTATCTTGAAATTCTCGGTTTCAATCGAATACCACCGTGCCTTTCTGGGGTCATCTCCAGTGACATAGAACTGAGCCGAGGCCAGCTGGGGTAGGATCAGAAGTGCTGCGGATATGATGATTCTATATATTTTATTCATATATGAGCATAGTTCGGTATAATACGCAAATCTAATAATTTTTTATATTTTTGTCTGCACTAAATTTAAGGCAATGAAACATATAGGCTTAATCATTATAGCAGCAAGCATAATCTGTGCTTGCGGACAGAACAAGAAGGTAGAAAAGTTCGTGCCGGTTCCTTTCCCGGCAGCAACGATTCCGGGAATGATCACAGACCAGAATGAAGCGGTGGAGTACCTGTCGCTGCATTATTGGGACGGCATCACGGAGACAGAAAGAACTTATCCTTCTGACTCTCTGATAGTCAGTGGAGTACGTATGTCCGATGTGGAGCAGAAATTCGCTGACTGGACCTCTGTCCTGTCGATGGCGACACCGCAGGTGGTTGAAAAGTCAGTGGCAAGGCTTTATGACAGGGCTCTTGCGTGCGAGAGGAAGAATCCGTCATCGAATGTGTTTGAGACCTTCTGTGACCTGACATATAAATACCTATATGACCCGAATTCCCCTATGAGGAATGAGGATATATATTATCACTTCGTGAAGAGGCTTGCCTCGTACGAAGGTATATCCCAGGAAATGAGGGACAAATATGCGTACGACGCGAAGATGTGTTCGCTGAACAAGGTCGGAACGGTCGCGGCTGACTTCCGCTTTGCCGACAAGACCGGAAAGATCCGTACCCTTCACAGCATCGAGGCGCCGGTGACCCTGCTGTTCTTCAGCAACCCCGGATGTACTATGTGCTATGATATAATCCAGACGCTGAGCGGCTCTGAAGCCATATCCGAAAGGATAGCCGCCGGCCAGTTGGCCGTCCTCAACATATATATAGACGAGGACCTCGAGGGCTGGCGTTCATATATGCCTATATACCCTGAAAATTGGTACAACGGCTTCGATCCTGACCTGGTGATCCGTACCGAGAACCTCTATAATGTCAGGGCCATCCCGTCCCTATACCTCTTGGACGAGAACAAGAAGGTCCTTTTCAAGGACGTACCCGAACAGACCCTTTTCCGCGTCTTGGGACTCTAATTTCATAGGGCAATTTATAGGAATTTCAGCTTTTTTATCCTAATTTTGAAGATTGTGAACATTAGGATAAAAAGCTATGGAAATTGTAAAGGAAATCTGGGGCAAGACCTCTTGCGGTAAGGAAATCATTAAATATATCGTAAAGAATGCCAGCGGTGCTTATGTTGAATTATGTAATATAGGTGCCGCACTTATCAGTGCTGTCGTTCCTGACAAGGACGGGAATATGGCGGATGTGGTGCTCGGCTATGCTAAGCCGGAGAGCTATTTCGGCGACGGACCTTGTATGGGCAAGGTGCCGGGACGTTTTGCAAACCGTGTCTGCGAAGGCCGCTTCACTCTTGACGGGGTGGAGTACAATCTTCCTATAAACAACGGTCCGAACCATCTTCACGGTGGTCCTGAGGGCTTCCAGAACAAGGTCTGGGAAAGCCGCGAGCACGAAGGTGGAATAGAATTCCTTTACTACAGCGAGGATGGCGAAATGGGTTATCCCGGTGCTCTCAAGACAGTTGCCCGCTATGAGTGGACGGAGGAAAACGAACTTCGTCTTACCATTACAGCCGAGGCTGATGCTCCGACTGTACTCAATCTTACAAGCCACGCTTATTTCAACCTCAACGGCGAAGGAAGCGGAACAATCCTGAACCACACCCTGAAATTCAACTGCTCAGAGTATCTCCCTACAACTCCTTCGCAGATCCCTCTCGGAGAGAGCGAGCCTGTAGCCGGCACTCCGATGGACTTCGTCAACGAGAAGCCTCTCGGACAGGACATAAAGGCGGATTTCCCTGCATTGAACTATGGAAAGGGTTACGACAGCTGCTGGGTGATCGACGGAGCAGAGGCGGGTCAGCTTCAGCTTTGCGCAGAGCTCTACTCTCCTGAAAGCGGCCGCCAGCTTACCCTCTACACAACACAGCCAGGTGTGCAGCTTTACACAGGAAACTGGCTCTCAGGCTGCCCGGAAGGCAAGAACGGCCACATCTACAACGACTATGAGGGTGTAGCAATCGAGTGTCAGAACTACCCGGATGCTCCGAACAAGGCAGATTATCCTTGCTGCGTCCTCCGCCCGGGAGAGGTCTACGAACAGGCAATAATCTTTGCATTCGGCGTCAGATAGTCTTAAGGCAGTATGTAAAACGAACGGAGAAACTTATTATGAAACAGTATTTAGATTTACTTCGCCATATCCGTGAAAACGGAACAATGAAATCCGACCGTACCGGCACCGGTACACAGAGTGTCTTCGGTTATCAGATGCGCTATGACCTCAGCGAGGGTTTCCCTCTCCTGACTACAAAGAAGGTGCATCTGAAGTCCATCATCTATGAGCTCCTGTGGTTCATTGCCGGAGACACCAACGTGAAGTATCTTCAGGACCACGGTGTGACTATCTGGGACGAATGGGCTGACGAAAACGGTGATCTCGGACCAGTGTACGGCCACCAGTGGCGCAGCTGGCCGACTCCGGACGGACGTACGATAGACCAGCTTTCCAATGTGATCAACCAGATCAAGAACAGTCCGGACTCGCGTCGTATGATCGTTTCAGCCTGGAATGTCGCTGAGGTGGAGAAGATGGCTCTTCCTCCTTGTCATTCGCTGTTCCAGTTCTATGTGGCTGACGGCAAGCTTTCGTGCCAGCTCTATCAGAGAAGTGCAGATGTGTTCCTCGGTGTTCCTTTCAACATCGCTTCATATGCGCTCCTCACTATGATGATAGCACAGGTATGTGGTCTTCAGCCGGGAGAATTCGTTCACACTACAGGTGACACACACATCTATGTAAATCATTTCGAGCAGGTCGCAACACAGCTTTCACGCGAGCCGCGTGCTCTTCCTAAGATGAAGATAAATCCGGATGTGAAGGACATCTTCGACTTCAAATACGAGGACTTCGAGCTCGTTGATTACGATCCGTATCCAAGAATTCCGGCTCCGGTAGCAGTATAGTCTTATGAAGAAGTGTATAATAGTAGCAATTGCTGACAATAATGCCATAGGTAAGGACAATGCCCTCCTATGGCATATTTCTGAAGACTTGAAGTTCTTCAGAAGCACCACCGTGGGATGTCCGGTCATAATGGGCCGCAAAACATATGAATCCATTGGAAGACCGCTTCCGAAGAGACTTAATATAATTGTATCCCGCAAGGGATATGATGCCCCTGAGGGTGTTGTAGTGGTGGATTCCATAGAAAAGGGATATGAAGTCGCTAAGGAGCAGGGTGCAGAAAAGTGCTTCGTCATCGGCGGCGGCCAGATCTACGCCCAGGCAATGCAGATTGCGGACGAAATGGTCATAACCCACGTCCACACAGTCATTGAAGATGCCGACACCTATTTCCCAGCCATCGATCCGTCTATATGGCAAGTCGCAGAGCGCAGTGAGCTCAAGACCGACCCAGAAAGCGGATATACATTCGAATTTGTCAAATATATAAGATAACTTGACCTATATGAAGCGAGATAGTTTCGGCAGCCGTTTCGGTGCCCTTGTTGCGATGGCCGGTTCGGCGGTAGGACTTGGCAACCTCTGGCGTTTTCCTTACCTGGTAGGCGAGAACGGCGGTGCGGCTTTTATTATAGTATATGTAATTCTGAGCTTTGTCATATGTCTTCCGATCTTTGTATCGGAGTTTGTCATCGGCCGCAGAAGCCAGAAGAATGCCTATTCTGCATTCAGGGATCTTTCAGGCGGTTCTGCCTGGCGTTGGGTCGGACTGTTCACTATCATAGTCCCTCTGATTGTGCTCTCATACTATAGCGTAATCGGTGGCTGGTCAATAGAGTATCTTCTGAAATCCCTTACCTTCTCTTTCACAGGAGGGGAGTCTCAAAGTGTACTGAGCACAATGTTCTCAGATTTCGTTTCTTCAGCGTGGGGCCCTTTGCTTGGTCACACCGGTTTTCTTCTTTTGACAACTCTTATCGTGATGGTGGGAATCAAAGACGGAATCGAGAAGTTCAGCAAGGTGATGATGCCTATGCTCTTCTTTATCGTGATAGGCATAGCCATATATTCGATGACCCTTCCGGGAGCAAAGGCCGGTCTGGACTATCTGTTCAACCCTGATTTCTCAAAGATAAACGGCAAGGCGATTGCTGCAGCTCTTGGTCAGGCCTTCTTCTCCCTCTCGCTCGGCTTCGGAACCATAATGACATATGCCTCTTATGTGGACAAGAAGGAAAACCCTCTCTTTCAGAGTGTTGCGACAGCTTCTTCTGACCTTCTGTTCGCTCTTGTGGCAGGAATGGCCATTATGCCTGCGGTCTTTGCCTTCGGTATCAGCCCTCAGACAGGTCCCGGTCTGGTTTTCGAGACTCTTCCATATGTCTTCGGACAGATGCCTGCAGGTGGATTCATTGCCATACTTTTCTTCCTTGCTCTTCTTGTTGCAGCCGTGACTTCTTCCATTTCGATGCTGGAAGTTGCTGTGGCCTACCTTGTTGAGGAGAAGAAAATATCGCGTATATGGGCTTGTGTGATCCTTTTTGCCATCTGCTGGGTCGTAGGAGCAGTCTGCTCGCTTTCATTCGGTCCGCTTTCGCATATAAAGATAGACGGAGGCAACATCTTCGACTTCTTCGACAACCTTTCGTCGAATATATTGATGACCCTTGGAAGCCTTCTTACTGTGCTTTTTGTAGGCTGGCGCCTCAAGAAAACCGATGTATATGACGAATTCACCAACGGCGGCACCCTCAGCACAAATGCCAGAATCTTCGGTGTCCTGTGGTTTCTGATCCGTTACATCTGTCCTCTTGCGATCATCTTGATCTTTGTGTCAGGTCTGATAAGCTAAACTAAATGGCACTGGATAAGTCCTGAGTATATGCATCAGTGTGTGCGCAGACAACTAACTCCCAGAAGATTAAAGTTACTGTAGCTACGGTGGCGACGCAAGTTTTATCGTCCAAAAACTTGCGTCGCCGCATTTATGAGTGTAGTCCGGAGACCACTGTGACGTTTTTGTACTAAATTATGATGCAGTGGTAGCTAAAATGTCAGCAAAATGTGCTTTTAGGCTACCACTGTCTCGATTATATGCTTATAAATGACACAGTGGTCTGCGAAAGACTAAATAGTGGTCGGCTAGAACCAAGGTCGACCACTCAAAATAAGCCGCGCGAGCTCTGCCTAAAGGCTCGCACGACTTGCTTTGTGCCTACCTTAACCGGCACCCTGACTCCATAACAGCCGATCTCTTGTAAGTTCGTCTTGAAATACGCTGAAGAGCGAGTGCACTTTTATAGGTTTTTTGTACGCGGTCCCTCCCTAAAAGTAGGTACCGCGTACACTTGCTTTCTGTAAGTTATTGAGTGTTAGTGAATTGTAAAAACCGCACGTACTTGGTCCCCGCTTGATTTGCCGGACAAACCTGAAGCCAGGCTTTTAAAACCTCCAGGCCACATCTTTAAGTCAGCTTAGCGCTTAATAGAGAATCACCTGCGTCATTTGGCGCAGGTGATTCTCAGTAAGTCGTTGGGTTATAGACCTTTAGTTATTTTTGCGGTGGAAGACGATCATTCCGGCAGCGGATGCGATCAGCAGGAGGATGAGGGCGATCGAGCTTGCGCGGGATATGTCCTCTCCAAGCTGGTATGAATCAGGCTCGAAGCGCATTATGAGCTGGCCTTCACCTTCTGGAATGATGGCGCCGCGGAGCATCCAGTCTGCGCGGAACAGTTCTACAGGATGTCCTTCTGATGTTGGCTGGTAATGGCCTCCACGTACTTCTCCATATGCTCCAGCTGGCTCGATCCAGGCTTTCCATCCTTTCGGATAGTAGATCTCGCTGAAGATTGCTGCGCGTTCTGTGTCTGTGCTGAACTCGTAGCGGAGTTCATTCGGTGCGTAGTGTGAGAGGGATATGGAAGGAGATGTCTCGACTTCGCTCGACAGGGCAGATGGGGCACTCGACGTGACAGCAGACATTCCCGACATATTCTTCATTGCCTCCTGAGCCCATGCGAAGTCATTGCCGATGATGGCTGTTGTGCGGAGGTCTGCGCCTTCGATGAAGGCTATTTCCTCATCTGGATTGGCTGCAGGCACGAAGTCTGACACGAACCAGGCGTTGCCGTAGGCATATGGGTTCCTTACCGGTGAGAAGTCTGAGCCGAGGATGATATATTTTCCATTCAGCATTGAAATGACCTTCAGCTCCGGAAGAGCTGCCTCTACTTCCTGTACGGTTGCAGCGTTCTCTGTGGCGTCATATACATCATATATTTCCTCTGTTATATACCTGTCGATCAGGTCCTGGTAGCGCTGGAGCTTGACAGGGCTGTAGCCGCCTATGCACTTGTGGTGGTAGCTCTGGATGGCGTCATTGAATGTGTTGACGCTGATGTCCAGCACGCGGTAGTTCGGGTCTTCATCAAGGTGGATGATCTCATCTACAAGACGTGGCTCATAATGGGCGGTGAAGTCTTTCGGAGTGACGAAATGGCTCTTGTTGAGGTACCTCTTTCCTACGCTTGCAAGGTCTATCCACACAAGGAATATGACTGCAACTGCCACAATGCTCATTCTTCCAAAGCGTACGGCTGATCCCTTAGGACCTGCTGCATCAGCCTTTGGCTTTCTGAATGCCCAGATCAGGAGGACGAATACGGCTGAAATCAGCAGCAGCGAGTGAATGGCATCCTTCTTCAGAAGTGCCTGACGGTCAGCGATAAGCGCATCTACAAGGATGTCAGGCTGTCCTGCGTCCGCACTGCCTGTGAACGAACCTGCAAGACCAGGGATGAGCGCGCAAAGGAGGCAGAATCCGGCTGTGATTCCGAATGCTATGTAGCCAGCCTTCATAAACTCCTTCTTCTGATATTTCTCCTTCATAATCCTGTCCAGGACGTAGAAACCGAGCATAGGGAGAGTCACCTGGAGAACTATCAGGGCCATAGACACTGTCCTGAACTTGCTGTACATAGGTGCATAGTCGAACCAGAGCTTGGTAAACCACATAAAATGATTTCCCCAGGCCAGGAAGACAGCGATTACAGTAGCAGCCACAAGCCACCATTTCTCGCGTCCTTTGCAAAGGATGAGTCCAAGGACGAAAAGGAATATGGTGATGGCTCCCATATACATAGGTCCGGCAGTGAACGGCTGAGGACCCCAGTACAGAGGCATATGCTTGAGTGTCTGGCGGAGGTTTGGCTGCCCGGCTCTCTTCAGGAGTTTTCCTGTCTCGGAATCCATTGCAAGCTCTCCGGAAGAAGAACCTCCGTTGAAGTTGGGAATCAGCAGGTTAGGCATCTCGCTGATACCATATGACCAGGCAGTGGCATAGTTCAGGTCGAGTCCCTTGTCGTTGTGGCCGTTTCCGCTTCCTGAAAGCTCAGAACCGCCGCGCATCGTGTACTGAGTGTACTCGTAGGTAGGGATGAGCTTGTTCGCGTTGGTCGCGATGCCGACGACGCCGATGAAAAGGAGCAGCGCCGACGCCGCGAAGAAGCGGCGGATCAAGGTGCTGCGTCGTGCCTTGTCCTGGCATATATATATGAAAAGGCCGATGGCGTAGGCGAATATCACTATGGCCAGGTAGTATGTGATCTGCAGGTGGTTGGCCTTGATCTGCATACTCAGGGCGAAGGCGAAGAGAGTCGCTCCCAGAACAGTCTGCGGCAGCCAGGCTTTCCAACCCTTTTCTACGTCACCTTCTTTCTTGTCATTCCGAGCGAAGTCGAGGAATCTCATAGCCGCCTTATATGTGAATATGACTCCCGCCAGCACCCAAGGGAAATAGGCTATAGCCTGCATCTTGGTGTTGTGGCCGACCTGGATGATCTGCATATTGTAGGAACAGAATGCTATCGCGATGGCTCCGGCGATGGCGACAAGCTTGCTTGTGCCGATGGACAGCATAAGCAGGAAGCCTCCGATGAGGGCTATCAGAAGGTAGCTCGCAGGACGGCGTCCTGTCAGCAGGAAGTCATAGATCGCGTCGGTCCAGTCACCCTCGAAACTGTCGATTGTGGCTGTCGTAGGCATTCCTCCGAACATAGAGTTTGTCCACGCGGTAGGATCCTCCGGGTGGGCCTGATTGTGGGTCACCGCTTCGTTTGCCATACCTTTCCACGAGGCTATATCGCTCTGGTTCACGATCTTGCCGTCGAGTACCTGAGGCGTGAAGCCGTAGGCCAGGCCGATGAAAAGCAGGAGGATGCCTGCGTATATTCCGATGTTCTTCAATACTGTTCTGTTCATATTTTTTATATGCATTTATCAAACAATTCCGCCATACGGCGTGTTAGGTTGCGTCTTGTAAACTGGGAGATGTCCGCGTCGTCGACGGTCAGTGTGCCCTCGAGGTGCTTCTGCCAGCAGAAGTCGAGGTACCTTCCTATCGATGTCTTGTCGTCCCATCCGAGCACGATGCCTGTCTTTGTGGAGTTCAGGATCATCGACATTGCTCCGTCAGTCTGGCCTATGCCCAGTACCGGACGCCAAGATGCGAGGTATTCGAAAAGCTTGCCTGGGAGAACTGCCCTGTACTCCGGCTCCTTTCTGAGCGGGAGTATCAGAAGGGAAGCCTTACGCTGTTCCTCGATGGCTTTAGCGTGAGGCTGGTAGCCCATATTTATGACATTTTCAGAGAGTCCCGCTTCCTTGAGTGATGCCGTAATCTGCTCGTCAGTCTTTCCTATGAGTTTGATTTTCAGTGCTTTTCTGAACTCATCGTCCTTGCGGCATTTTTCTGCAAGGACCTCCCACAGCACTGTCGGATTGCCGTCTGCAGCGAAGAGTCCTGTGTGGGTGATGGTGAATTCCCTGCCTGGTCCTCCGGCTGCTTCTTCGCATTTCCCTGCTGGGAAGTCGCACTCGTCGTAGCCGTTGGTGATCAGTTCCACCGGAGTCAGTGTCATAGCCTGGAATTCCTGCTGGACAAGAGGTGACACTGCTACTACTGCCGTCGCGTCATCCAGCACCTTCTTCTCCATCTTGTGGTGCCATCTCTTCGTGGCTCTGGTCATAGACAGGTGCTTGAAATAGAATATCTTTGTCCAAGGATCGCGGAAGTCTGCAATCCAAGGGATACCTGTTTCAAGAGAGAGTCTGCGGCCTATCAGGTGCATTGACTGAGGAGGACCGGTGCTTACAATGAGGTCTACAGGATGCTCTTCAAGGTACTTCTTCAGGAATTTTACTGAAGGAGTTATCCACAGACAGCGGGGATCCGGACGGAAGAAGTTTCCTCGCACCCACATAGCTACCTTCTGCACGAAGGACTTGTTCTGGGCATTCACAGGGTTTACTTCCACAGCTTCCTTGCTGTGTCCTGACCTGCGGAGCAGCTTCTTGTATATCCCGTAAGGTTCCAGAATGCGCCTCCGGATAACCTCCGCCTCCGCCGGCACTTCCGCCTCCAGGGAGGCGTCCACCGCCAGCTGCTCCGGATTCTCCGGAGTGTATATCACCGGCTGCCAGCCCTCCGAAGGCAGGTACTTGGCGAACTTCACCCAACGCTGAACTCCCGAGCCGCCTGTCGGTGGCCAGTAATATGATATTATAAGCACCCTTTTCATAAACACACAAAGGTAAACAAAAACTTCCAAAATAAAGCGATGTTATGTAAATGATTGTAAATCAGCGCTTTCCTCAAAATGCCTGCCGGCAAAATGCAGCAGGCATAAGCGGTAAGTGATTGATGTGTAGTGACTTATGTGTTAGGTGTTTTATGTTTGAGGGAAAATCTGTAAATTTGCCTTGATATAAAAGAATATAAAATGGCAGAAAAGAAACCGACCGAAACACCTATGATGAAGCAGTTTTTCGCCGTGAAGGCGGAACATCCGGAGGCAGTGCTTCTGTTCAGGTGCGGCGATTTTTATGAAACATATGGAGATGATGCCCTGACCGCCAGCAAGGTGCTCGGCATCGTCCTTACAAAGCGTTCCAGCGCGACTCCTGGTGCCATTCCGATGGCAGGATTCCCTTATCATTCACTCGAAACTTATCTTCCGCGACTGGTGCGCGCGGGCTATAAGGTGGCGGTGTGTGACCAGCTTGAGGATCCGAAACTCACAAAGAAGATAGTCAAGAGAGGAATCACCGAACTGGTGACTCCCGGCATAGCCTTCAGTGAGCAGCTTCTGGAGCAGAAAGAGCACAACTACATTGCCGGCCTGACATTCTACAAGGATAAATGCGGTGCGGCATTTCTGGATGTTTCCACAGGAACCTTCCAGGTAGCGGAAGGCTCGCTAGACTATATAGGAACCCTGCTGGGTTCGTTCTCTCCAAAGGAACTTCTTGTTCCTAGAGGCTACGAGAAGGGAGTGAAGGAGAAGTACGGTGACCACTACTATGTCTCCACCCTCGAAGAATGGGCCTTTGTCTATGACAATGCAGTAGAGAAGCTCAAGAGACAGCTTCAGGTGGACTCCCTCAAAGGTTTTGCAGTGGATTCATTCCCTCTGGCGGTGACTTCGGCAGGAGCGCTCATCATCTACCTTGAGCAGACCCAGCATACAGGCCTCACCAACATATGCTCCATCTCACGAATCGACGAGAACTCGTTCGTATGGATGGACAGGTTCACATTCCGCAACCTGGAGATCTTTGCTTCCACAGTAGGAAAGGAAGGTACATCCCTCGTCGAGGTGATGGACAAGTGTTCTTCGCCTATGGGAGCGCGAATGCTCAGGACCTGGCTGGCGATGCCGGTGATGGATCTGGAGGAACTTGAGAACAGGTACTCTGTTGTCCAGCATTTCATCGACAATGGAGATGACCTGATGCGTCTGCAGACTATGATAGGCGATGTTGGAGACCTTGAGCGTATAATTTCCCGTGCAGCGGCAGGAAAGATTATGCCGCGTGAGGTGATGCAGCTGCGTCGAGGCCTCAGCCAGACTGCTCCTATAATGAGTCTGTGCGGCGGCAAGGGCGTTCAGGCGCTTGACGAACTGATCTCTAAGATGGGTGACTGCGCAGAGCTTCTGGACTACCTCGGCAGGACAATGCATCCCGAGACTGCAGCCCAGCTCGGAAAGGGCGACGTCATCGCGCCGGGTGTCAACGAGGAACTCGACGAGCTCAGGAAGATAGCCCGCCACGGCAAGGACTACCTCCTCGAGGTGCAGCAGCGCGAGATCGATCGCACAGGCATATCGTCCCTGAAGATCGGCTTCAACAACGTCTTCGGCTACTACCTCGAAGTGCGCAACGCCCACAAGGACAGCGTGCCTCAGGAATGGATAAGGAAGCAGACCCTGGTCAATGCGGAAAGATATATAACCGAAGAGCTCAAGGAATACGAACAGAAGATCCTCGGTGCCGAAGAACGTATATATGCCCTTGAGGTCCAGATATATAACGAACTGGTGGCGAAGATTCAGGCGAATATATCGATAATCCAGAAAAACTGCCGTCTCATCGCGAGACTCGACGTTCTCAGCGGCTTCGCCGACCTCGCAGTGACAAACAAGTACTGCCGTCCGGAGATGAACGACAGCAAGGTCATCGACATCCGTCAGGGCCGCCATCCTGTCATCGAGACAATGATGCCGGTGGGCGAGGAGTTCATCGCAAACGATGTCCTCCTGGACAATTCCGGTCAGCAGGTAATCATCCTCACCGGACCGAATATGGCCGGTAAGTCAGCCCTTCTTCGTCAGACAGCACTCATCGTCCTTATGGCTCAGGTGGGTTCCTATGTTCCTGCTTCTAAGGCAGTTATAGGCTACTGCGACAAGATATTCACCCGTGTGGGAGCGTCCGACAACATATCAAGAGGCGAATCTACCTTTATGGTGGAGATGCTCGAGACTTCGATGATCCTGCACAACCTTTCGTCGCGTTCGCTGGTGCTCTTGGATGAGATCGGCCGCGGTACGTCGACATATGACGGAATGTCCATCGCCCGTGCGATAGTTGAATATATCCACGAATATGGCGACGGCGCAAAGACCCTCTTTGCGACGCACTACCACGAATTGAACGACCTTGAGGAAATATATCCGCGGGTGAAGAACTATCATATCGCAGTGAAGGAGGTGGGCAAGAATGTCATATTCCTCCGCAAGATGGTCGAGGGAGGCGTTCAGCGAAGCTTCGGTCTTCACGTTGCGAGGATGGCGGGAATGCCGAAGCAGGTGCTTGAATCGGCTGAAAGGACTCTGGCGGCGCTGGAAGGAGAGACATTGACTCAGGCAGGAGAAGGGAAACGTTCAAAGGCATCACGCGCTCTCAAACCTCACAACATCAAAGAAGGCCGCGTTGAGAGCGACGGCTCCCTCCAGCTTTCGTTCTTCCAGCTCGAAGACCCTCTCCTGTCTTCGCTCAAGGAGGAGCTTGACAATGCCGACCTCAACAATATGACCCCTCTCCAGGCCTTTGACCTGCTGAGGAGTATGAAGGAACAACTTGGATTATAACACTATAACACATTGAATATGAGACGTTTTGCTTTAATGCTTTCAGCATTGCTTGTTGCAGTGGGACTTTCTGCTGCACCAAAGACCTATGAACTCGCATCTCCCGATGGAGGACTCCGTGTTTCCATCAGTGCAGGTGACGGAATTTCTTACACCCTGACTTCAGGGGAGGATGTCCTTCTGGAGAATTCGGCTATCGGTATGTTCACCACCGACGGACAGGTCTTCGGTGGAGTGCAGCCTGTTTCGAAGGCTGTCAGAAAGACAGATGCCGACTACAATGAGATCACCCTCAAGTTCAAGAAGTTCTCTGTAGTCTTCCGTGCTTATGACGAAGGAATGGCTTACCGTTTCATCTCAAACCTCAAGACTCCTTTCAAGGTCGAGCAGGAGATGGCAAGATTTGCCTTCCCTCAGGACTGGAATATGTGGGCGGCTTATGTGACTCAGCACACAGAGACTTTGGAAAGCCAGTTCTACAACTCATTCGAGAACCGCTACTCCTACACTCCTGTCAGCGAGTGGAACAAGGACCGTCTGGCCTTCCTTCCTCTTATGGTGGACGGCCCCTCTGGCAAGAAGATCCTCATTACAGAGGCTGACCTTATGAACTATCCGGGAATGTACCTCTACAACTATGACGCAGGTCAGGTCCTCAGCGGAAGATTCGCACCATATCCTGCAGAAGTGAAGCAGGGAGGTCACAACAACCTTCAGATGGAAGTACAGTCAAGAGAGGGATATATCGCTAAGTGTGAAGGCGTTACCACTTTCCCTTGGAGAGTTGTCGCTGTGTCTGAGAATGATGTGGATATGGTTACAAACAACCTGGTGTACAAGCTTGCAACACCTGCGGATCCTGCAACAGACTGGAGCTGGGTGAAGCCGGGCAAGGTCGCTTGGGACTGGTGGAATGACTGGAACATCCGCGGAGTGGACTTCAAGTCAGGTATCAATAATGACACCTACAAGTACTACATCGATTTCGCTTCGAAGAATGGCATCGAGTATGTCATCCTTGATGAGGGATGGTCTGTGAACGGTGCTGCCGACCTCTTCCAGGTAGTGCCTGAGATCGACCTTGAAATGCTTGTGAAATATGCAACAGAACGCAATGTGGGCCTGATTCTCTGGGCTGGCTACTGGGCATTTGACCGTGATATGGAGAAGGTCTGCGAGCACTATTCTAAAATGGGAATCAAGGGATTCAAGATCGACTTTATGGACCGCGATGACCAGTATATGGTAGATTTCCATCGCCGTGCTGCAGCAACGACTGCAAAGTACAGAATGATGGCGGACTTCCACGGAACCTACAAGCCTACAGGTCTTCACAGGACTTATCCTAATGTAGTGAACTATGAGGGTGTCCACGGTCTGGAACAGATGAAGTGGAGCGACGTTACAGTCGACCAGGTTACATATGACGTGACAGTTCCTTACATCAGAATGGTGGCAGGTCCTATGGATTACACCCAGGGTGCTATGAGAAACGCCTCAAGAGGAAATTACCGTCCTGTGAACTCGGAGCCTATGAGCCAGGGAACACGCTGCCGTCAACTTGCGGAGTACGTGGTGTTCTACTCACCTCTCAATATGCTTTGTGACTCTCCGTCAAATTATATGAAGGAGAAGGAGTGCACAGAATTCATCGCTGCTGTCCCTGAAGTGTGGGACGAATCACGCGGCCTCGCCGGCAAGGTAGGTGAATATATCGCCATTGCCCGCCGCAGCGGTTCTGACTGGTACGTCGGTGCTATGACAGACTGGTCTGCACGTGAGATGACCCTTGACCTGAGCTTCCTTCCAGAGGGCTCTTATCAGGTAGAACTCTACAGGGACGGTGCAAACGCCGATCGCGCAGCAAGCGACTACAGAAAGGAGATCGTTGACCTTCCTTCTGACAAGAAAATCAACATCAAGATGGCTCCAGGCGGTGGCTGGGCTGCAAAGATTTCATTGAAATAATCCTATGAAGAGACTTTTATTCATCGCATCCGTCATCTTTCTGATGGCGGGTTGCGGTGCTCCGAAGACCGAAGCGGAGAAATTCGCTGACGATCTTCTTGCAAAGATGACCCTCAGGGAGAAACTCGGCCAGATGAGCCAGTTCCGACCAAGGTCGGGAGTGGTCACAGGACCGGAAGGATTTACCTACGACCTTGAGGAGATGATCAAGGCCGGCGAGGTCGGTTCTATCTTGAGCCTCAGGGAGTTGGAATATTTTGAAATATATCAGCGTCTGGCTGTTGACAGTTCGCGTCTTGGTATTCCTATCCTTTTCGCGCACGACATCATCCACGGATGTAAGGTCATATTCCCTATAAACCTCGGTTCTTCGTGTACCTGGGACGTTGAGGCGACGAGGCAGTCTGCCCGCGTGGCTGCTGTCGAGGCTTCGGCGATGGGACTTGCCTGGACCTTCTCTCCTATGTGTGACATCTCTGCAGACCCTCGTTGGGGCAGGGTATCGGAAGGATCAGGTGAAGACCCTTATCTTGCAGCCAAGCTTTCTGCCGCAATGGTCGAGGGCTATCAGGGTGAGGACCTTTCCGACAGCACTACCATCCTTGCCTGCGTGAAGCATTTTGCCGCTTACGGTGCGCCCGAGGCCGGCAGGGAGTACAACACAGTCGATATGTCAGAGAGAATGTTCCGTGACCGCTATCTCCCGGTGTATCAGGCAGCCTTGGAAGCTGGTGCAGCGACTGTAATGTCATCTTTCAACGACTACGACGGCATCCCTGCTTCCGGAAACAAGTGGCTTCTCAAGACTGTACTCCGAGACGAGCTCGGTTTCGACGGCTTCGTTGTTTCGGATTATGACGCTGTGCACGAGATGGTAAATCACGGAGTTGCAGCCGATGGAACTGATGCGGCGAGACTGGCCTTGGAGGCATATCTGGATATGGAAATGACCTCGGGAGACTACATCAACCACGGTGAGGAACTCGTGCGTGACGGAATCATATCCGAGAAACATATCGATGAACTTTGTCGTAACATATTGATAGCCAAATACGAACTTGGTCTCTTCGAGGATCCGTTCAGGTACGGCGGTGCAGAGAGGTTTGCCCGTGAGACCTATAAGCCTGAATCCATAGCCCTTGCCCGCAAGATAGCCCGTGAATCTATGGTGCTTCTCAAGAATGAGGGTTCGGTCCTTCCGCTCAAAGAGGGACAGAAGATTGCTATGATCGGTCCGTTCATCTCTGACGCCAGGGCTATGAACGGCACTTGGGACGGTTTTTCAGAGGCCGGCAGGACTGTGACCATCGAACAAGGTATGAAGGCGCGTTTCCCTAAGGGTTCGTTGACATTTACCAGAGGTTGCGATGCCTATAATCACATATCCGGAGGAGTTGCTGCTGCAGTCAGTGCTGCACGTGCAGCTGATGTGGCTGTGCTCACGCTCGGTCTGCCGGGAAATCACAGCGGTGAGACATCTTCGATGACTTCTGTCGAGCTTCCGCAGGCTCAGAAAGAACTTCTTGCCGCAGTCAAGGCTACAGGTAAGCCGGTGGTAGTCCTGCTTGTTACAGGCCGTCCTATGGCCTTGGAGTCGGTTGATGAGCTGATGGATGCACTTCTGGTGGTGTGGCATCCGGGAACTGCCGGCGGTGATGCCTTGGCGGATCTTCTCAGCGGTGATTATTCTCCGTCAGGTCATCTCACAATGTCCTTCCCTCGTTGCGATGGCCAGATTCCTATCAGGTACAACCACAAGAGTACCGGTCGTCCTATCAATAAGGAAATCGACTACACGCAGAGCCACAAGGCCAAGAAGAATTATCTTTCAAGCTACCTCTTCACACCGAACACGCCTCTCTACTCGTTCGGTTACGGCCTCAGCTACACAGAATTCTCGTTCAGCGACCTTCAGGTTCTCAATCCGGAGGTGGCATTGGGTGAGGATGTGATTATCAAGGTGCGCGTGAGCAACGTCGGCGATGTCGAAGGAACAACAGTAGCCCAGCTGTATATGAGGGATATGGTGGCGTCCACAACAAGGCCGGTGCGCGAGCTCAAGGGCTTTGAAAGGGTGACCCTCAAGCCGGGCGAATCGACCGAGGTCGAGTTCGTTCTGACAGCCGGGGATATGTCATTCTGCAGGGAGGATATGCAGTTCGCTCAGGAGCCTGGAGAGTTCGGAATCTGGGTAGGTGAAAGCTGCGAGGCCGAACTTAGTACAAGTTTCGTAGTAAAAGAGTGATAATTGATTAAAAATCATTACCTTTATCGGTTGATAATCTGAAAATTTTAATAAATAACATCTAAAATATTGACAATTATGGAATTACCTTTTGCAGAATCGTACAAGATCAAGATGGTAGAGCCTCTTCGCAAGAGTACTCGCGAGGAGCGCGAACAGTGGATCAAAGAGGCTGACTACAACCTCTTCCAGCTCAAGTCAGATCAGGTATATATCGACTGTCTCACAGACTCAGGTACAGGTGCAATGAGCGACCGTCAGTGGGCTGCTATGATGATGGGTGACGAGAGCTACGCAGGTTCTTCATCTTTCTTCCAGCTTAAGGAGACTATCACAAAGATTACAGGTTTCGAGTATGTTATCCCTACTCATCAGGGTCGTGCAGCTGAGAACGTGCTTTTCAGCCACCTCGTAAAGGCTGGTGCCATCGTTCCAGGTAACTCACACTTCGACACAACAAAGGGTCACATCGAGAGCCGCAAGGCATTCGCAGTTGACTGCACAGTAGATGAGGCAAAGGACACTCAGCTTGAGATTCCTTTCAAGGGTAACGTAGACCCTAAGAAGCTTGAGAAGGTACTCGCAGAGAGCGCTGACCTCGTTCCTTTCATCATTGTTACAGTTACAAACAACACAGCAGGTGGACAGCCTGTATCAATGCAGAACCTTCGTGAGGTGCGTGCAATCGCTGACAAGTACGGCAAGCGCGTGATCTTCGACTCTGCACGTTTCGTTGAGAACGCTTACTTCATCCGCACTCGTGAGGAGGGTTATGCAGACAAGACCATCAAGGAGATCTGCAAGGAGATGTTCTCACTCGCTGACGGTATGACAATGTCATCAAAGAAGGACGGTCTCGTGAATATGGGTGGTTTCATCGCTACACGTCACGAGGACTGGTACGAGGGTGCAAAGAGCCATGCGCAAGGCCCTGATGGATTCCAGCATGCCCGACTCCGCCGACCGCATCTGCGACATCATCGCGGAGCTTGCCAAGAAGTAACCCCCAGGAGGGAACAACATGGATACGAAACAGAAGAATCGCCGGACCGCCGCCCCGGCACGGCGGTCCCGGAGCACCAAG
>JAFZED010000006.1 GCA_017560825.1 Bacteroidales bacterium
AAGGGATGTGCTGAGCGAGTGTAGATGGGCAGAAGCACCAGCTGCCAGTCAGAAGGGCTCTTACGGCTTGAAGATCTGGCGGTTGATGATGGAGCGGCCGAGGGTGAGCTCGTCGGCGTACTCCAGGTCGTCGCCGAAGCCAAGGCCGCGGGCCAGTGAGGAGACTTTGACTCCGTACTGGGCTATCTGGCGGTAGATATAGAAGGCAGTCGTCTCACCTTCCACGTCACCGCTGAGCGCCAGGATGACTTCGCCCGGACCAGCGTCAAGACCGGGAGCATCCGCCTCAAAGAGGGCTTCCGGACTGACGAGCTCTGCAACTCGCGACACGAGCTGCCTGACTGTGATGTCAGAAGGGCCCACACCATTGATCGGGGATATGATACCGCCAAGTACGTGATACACACCGTGATACTGTCCAGTGTTCTCGATACTCATCACATCGCGGACGCTTTCCACGACACAGATTGTACGCTTGTCACGGGAACGGTCAGAGCAGATTGCACAGACATCATCGTCCGAAATCATCATACAGTGCCTGCAGTACTTGACGTCATCTCTGAGATGGTCAATAGCTGCTGTGAAATGATGCACATTCTCCTGCGGCTGCTTGAGCAGATGCAGGGCCAGACGCAAGGCGCTGCGGCGGCCTACGCCGGGAAGCGAGCTGATTGCGTCTACGGCTTCTTCAAGCAGTTTGGACGGGTATTTTTCTTTATATGCCATAAGCTTTAGAATGATATGTCACCAGCTCATCTATAGGTGACTTCACAAACTTGACGAATTCAAGACCGTAGTCCTTTTGCAGAGAGCGGAGGATGTCCTCACAAGCACATCCGAACGAGCCCACCACACCGACCTTGCGGGCATCGGCATTGCCTGGATCATCCTGCCGGTATCTGGCGAGCGAGCGTTTCAGAAAGGCCTCAAGGCAGTCCTTCACCAAGTCATATATATACTGATTATCAATATGTTTCATAACAAACGGAGCTACCGATCCCATAAAAGCCGAGGCCGCCTGTTCCTTGTAGACCTTGCGCACGATACCGGCATAGTCGAGGCCGAATTCCTTGTCAAACTCCGCTGCCACTTCGTCCGGCACGAGGCCTTTGATGTAGTCCGCAAGAAAGGCTCTTCCCAGAGCGACTCCACTGCCTTCGTCGCCAAGGACATATCCTCCCGGACGTATATTCCTGACCATCCTGCCATCTTTGTAGAGACAACTGTTGGAGCCTGTTCCCATAATGGCGACCACTCCGCTGCCGTCTCCCCAAAGGGACCTGGCAGCTGCGACGATGTCCGAATGAAACTCAACCTGAGCAAAAGGACACCACATCTCCAATGCACTCTGCACAGGAGCAGCAGCTTCCGGAGACACCAGACCAGCACCATAAAAGCACACCCGCAACACAGTCCTCCCTTCCGGATTCAGCACTGGCATTGCCTCCCTCATAATGCCACGGATATGGTCATCGTCCAGGCAAGTCGGGCTGAGGCCGGCGGTCTGAGCTGCTCGCACGGAACCGTCGTCACAGAGGGCACGCCAGGAGGTCTTGGTGGCGCCGCTTTCTACTATTATTGTCATTTGACTTTGGTTGTTTTAAAAATATACAGATATCTCGACAAGCCCGATATGACAACGGTGACATCTCGACAAGCTTGATATAACAACGGCGGCATCTCGACAAGCTCGATATGGCAGGGGGTTATATATATTTGCCGTTGCGATGCCAATGTGCCCAGCCATATACGGCAGAAAGTGTGTATGCCGCATAAAGTGCTGTCATCCACCACATTCCCTGGGATGCGCACAGAATCGTGCTCATCAGGTCGGCGACGATCCAGAGCCACCACTGCTGGATGTAGGAGCGTACGAGCCACCAAGTTGCTATCGCGCTAAGAATGGTAGCAGCCGAGTCCAGGTAGGACATCGGATTCTCCTGGAGTATGCCGGCTGAGTTGAGCCACTGCATAAGTTCCACCAGGCCAAAGGTTCCAAGCACCATCACAACAGCGCTAACTGCCACTGTCTTCGCAGTCAGCCTGTTCAGATGGATCCTGTCCCCATCCGACACCAGTTTCTTCTTGTCCCTGCTCCACTGCCAAAGTCCGATAAAGGATGTCACAAGGTAGTAGGTGTTCAGGGCGAATGACGCATATAGTCCCTGACGGAAGAAAACCCACATAGCGGCGACGCTCGTAAGAACGCCGACCAGCCACATAAGGTTCTTCTGGCGGATCTCCAGAATAATATAAATCACCCCGGTGACCAGGGTGAATATTTCCATCATATCCATTTCAAAGATCCCCGACCAGGTCGGGGATGATTTTTAGAGGACTTCGATGAGTTCTACGATGAACTTCAGGGTTGCGTATGGAGGGATCGCGCCTGGAGCTCCGTGCTCGCCGTAACCGAGGTTGTAAGGGATATAGAACTCGTACTTAGAGCCCTCTGCCATAAGCTGAACACCCTCTGTCCATCCTGCGATGACCTGGTTGAGACCGAACACTGCAGGCTCACCACGCTTGTAAGAGCTGTCGAAGATCATTCCGTTAAGGAAAGAGCCCTCATAGTGGCACTTTACCTGGCTTGTTGCTGAAGGCTTCTTGCCTGTACCTTCCTCAAGTACCTTGTACTGGAGACCGCTTGGAAGAACTACCACACCCTCTTTCTCAGCGTTGAGTCTGAGGAATGTCTCGCCTTCCTCGCGCATAGCAGCGCTCATAGCTTCAGCCTCAGCCTTCTGCTCAGCCTCGATCTCAGCAAAATACTTGTCGAGAAGCTGGCCAGCCTCCTGGAAAGAGACTGCAGGCTCAGAACCTGTAAGTACAGCCTTCACACCGGCTGCGAAATCCTCGAATTCGATAGTCTTGATGCCTGATGACATCATATTGTGGGCAATGCTCATACCCAATGCGTAACTGTTCTTGTCCATAATTTTATACTATTATATATACTTAATTTACTTTTATATACAGATCCTCACGTCACTTCGTTCCTCAGGATGACGGAGGACATCTTTGCAAAGGTAGCAAAATTTCAGGGTAAGGCAACCTTAGCTTTTATTTTCAGCCTCGTCAGTTCCTGCAGCTTTGCGCGGATGGTGATCCATAATGTTGCGGTGCCAGGTGCTGCTTTCCACGTGCATATATATCTCCGTTGTCGTGATGCTTTCGTGTCCAAGCATATCCTGTACCATCCTCAGGTCCGCACCGTTTTCCACCAGGTGGGTTGCGAAGGAGTGGCGGAAGGTGTGCGGAGAGATGTCCTTCCGGATGCCCGCCGCGAGCGCCTGCTTCTTTATCATCTTGAATATCGACTGGCGGCTGATGCGGCCTCCGAACCTGTTCAGGAACAGGATATCGTCGTCCGCTGGCGTAGCCGGCTCAGGACGCTTGTCCATATATTCCTTAACCGCCTTTGCCGCTATCTCCCCTATCGGCACCAGGCGTTCCTTGTCACCTTTTCCGATGACGCGCACGAAGCCTTCGTCGAAATATATCGAGGATATACGGAGGTCTGACGCCTCCGAAACTCTGAGGCCTGAGCCGTACAGCATCTCCAGGATGGCCCTGTCACGGATGCCCTGCCAGGAGGATATATCCACGGATTCGATTATAGCGACAACTTCCTCAACTGCCAGTACATCAGGCAGATACCTTCCGAGCTTGGGCGAATCCACTCTGTCGCAAGGGTTGTCCCGGATGACACCTTCGATGACCAGCCAGCTGAAGAATGAACGCAGCGAGCTGAGCACACGGGCCTGAGTACGTTTGGTAATGTCGTTCCTTGAACCTATATATATTTCTATATCTTCGGTCTTGACCAGTTCAGGGCTGCAGGGGATTTCTTTCAGGAATGCAGACACATCAGAGCAGTACGATGCCACAGTGTTCTGTGACATCGCACGCTCTATCTTGAGATAGTTTCCGTAGTCCTTAAGGATCTTCAAGTCTGAATATTAAAGAGTTGCGTACTTGCGGCCGTACTCAAGGTGCTGCTGGATGAAGTCCTCGTTGTAGACGATCTTATAGTCAACCACTTTGCCACCCTTCTTCACTGGAACGATGTCAGGGTTGATATATCCGCCGTATGGCTTGAGGTTGAGGGTTGCGTAGCGCTCGAGCACTTCTTTGTGGAGGGCAGGGTCGATGTTCACTGCATATTTCTCCACGAGAGCCTTTCCTGCCTTGTAGTCACCCTCTGACTTGATGCGCTGTACCTCAGCAAGGAGCTCGCCGAAGAGGCCTCTGAGTGCCTCGAAGTCGTTCACCACGAAGTAGGTCTTGCCATCTCGTACCTTCTTCTCGATCACATTGTCTGCAAGGCCCTTCTCATAGCACCAGTCAGCGATGAGCTTACGGTTCTGCATATGGGCCTCCATATTCTTCTTGCCGAGCTCCACGCGGGTGAACTGGGTGAAGATACCGTTTCTGATGTAGCTTGAGTACTGTGCCTTATACGCTTCATTATCAGGAAGAATACCAAGCTCAACAAGCTTAGGATCAGCAAGATAATAGAGTCCGAAAAGGTCTGCACGAGTCTCCTCGAGTGTCGAGTTGAACTCTCCGAGCGCGTTCGGATCCACTCCTGGAAGGAGCTGTCCCGAACCGTGGCCGAGACACTCGTGGAGGTCTGTGTGGAGGTTGTTGGTGAGGGCACCGTATTTCTTCTCTGCAGCCATCTCTTCCTCAGACCAGGCGAACTCTGCAAGTGCGCTCTTTGGAGACTCCTGGGCTGACTTTGAAGCAGCCTCTGTGAGGTTTGCGATAGTTACAGACTTCGAGCCGTGGTCTCTTCTGATCCAGTTTGCATTAGGAAGGTTGATTCCGATAGGGGCTGCAGGGAAGCAGTCACCAGCAAGCATTGCAGCGTTGATCACCTTTGCAGTCACACCTTTAACCTGAGCCTTCTTGAAGCGTGCATCCACTGGTGAGTTGTCCTCAAACCACTGTGCATTGGCGCTGATGAGCTCCGTACGGCGAGACGCCTGAGCATCCTTGAAGTTCACAAGACCTTCCCAAGTTGCCTTGCGGCCGAGAGGGTCGTTGTAGTCCTCAACGAAACCGTTCACGAAGTCTACTGTTCCGAGGGTGTCGTTTACCCATTTAATATTATAGGTATCCCAAAGTTCGAGATCACCGGTCCTGTAGTACTCGATAAGGTCTGCGATGTACTCCTTCTGAGTCTCGTTCTCTGCTACTGCAGCTGCCTTCTCAAGTTCCACGATGATCTTCTCGAGAGCGGGTCCGTAGAGGCTGCCAACTTTGTAGACTTCCTCTCTCACAACTCCGTCAGCTCCCTTGACAACCTTGCTGTTGAGGCCATAAGAGATTGGAGTCTGGTCGTCAGGATCCATAAGTGCCGCATAGTAAGCCTCCACCTCTGCGCGTGTCACTCCTTCGTAGAAGTTCACTGCAGACTCAGCTACGATGTCATTTGCCTCCATAAGCTTTCTTGCCGGCATAATGGTCGGATCGAAGATTACAGGAAGGAGTTCAGCGCAAGCCGCCTCTTCGCCTACTGCAGCCATAAGGGAAGCGAAGTACTCCTGAGAGCACTCAGGGAAGAACTTGTCCTCAGCATAGTGATGATGGATACCGTTGCTGAAGAATACTCTCTTGGCATAAGTCTGGAACTTTGCAAAGTCCTCGCTTGTGCGGTCTCCCTTGTAGTTCTCGAGAATGTTCTCAAGCACCTTTCTGATCTTGAGATTGTACTTGTTGTTCTGCATCCAGATGATGTCACGGCCGTACTTTGACGCCTCACCGAGGTGGTAGATGTACTCCTTCTGCTGAAGGGTCAGTTCATCCCAGCCCGGAACCTCGTACTTCATAACCTTAAGGTCAGCGAACTCGTCCACGAGGTACTTGAACTCGCCCTCCTGTGCCTTTCCGGCACATCCCGCAGCCGCCGCAGCGACACCTGCAAAACAAATCATTTTCACTAAAAATTTCATATCGTTAATACATTAAATTATATAATCACGCCAATGAGCTGACAAAGTTAACAATAATCTACCATAGGGCAATATATATATGTATATATAGACATCTCGGCTCCCTATGGTCGCCAGATATCGCAGGGCGCGCGGTCGAGAAAAGGGAGAGGATGCAATAAAATTTTCGGGTAGAGGTTTTTTGGTTATCTTTGCAGCGTCAAAATTTGGATTGATGAATAATTTGAAGATATACAGGAACATATTAGGCATAGCAATCTGCTTTCTGATGGCGATATTTGCCGGAAGCTGCACGGTCAGCGAGTGGGAGGAAGGCTTTCTCCCGGGCGGGATCACAGGCAACGGCAGCGATTCAGGCAACGGAAATGCCGGAGACCGAGCACACAACGAAGACCGCAGAAAGGTGCTCCTGCTCTATTCTGCAGGATTCAACTCCCTCAGGAACTACCTCCTGGAGGACATCGAGGATCTGAAGTCAGGATGGCTTCCGAAGGACTACCCTAACCACGATGTCCTTCTCGTGTACACCCACACCCCAAAGAGCAGCAGTGCATATGGCATCCCGACAACTCCTTATCTTATAAGGTATTACGAAGGAGATGACGGACAGCCGGTAGCTGACACACTTGTCACCTACGAAGCCGGTACACATTCCTCTACTGCCGAGCAGTTCCGCAATGTGCTCACATATGTAAAGAACAACTTCCCTGCAGGAAACTACGGAATGGTGTTCTCTTCTCACGCCACAGGCTACCTCCCTTCCGGATTCTACAGCAAGCCGGAGAGCTACGAGTACATCCCCAAGAAGTCGAGGATGAAGCAGTTCGGTCTCAATCAGAGCGGGGACTTCACCACATCTCCAGTGCCATATTATGCACCTGAGTACGACCCTTCAACTCCGCTGACCAAGAGCATAGGCCAGGACCAGGTGGGAAGCGCCGGCAACTATGTCTCATACGAGATGGAGCTTGAGGAGTTTGCAGATGCATTCCCTATGAAGTTCGACTACATCCTCTTTGACGCCTGCCTTATGGGAGGCATCGAGGTTGCATATGAGCTCAGGGATGTGTGCGACCGCATAGGATTCTCTCAGACCGAAGTGCTTGCAGAGGGCCTGAACTACAAGACCCTTACAGAGCATCTCCTGAAGAACACAGTTCCTAATCCACAGGCTGTGTGCGAAGACTATTTCTCTCAGTACATCAAGCAGAGCGGAGTCTATCAGTCTGCTACCATTTCACTCATCGACTGCCGCGAGCTGGAGCCTCTGGCGGAAGTGTGCAAGAGCATCTTCACAAACCACAGTGCCGGAATCAAGGCGATAAGGATGTCAAACGTACAGCAGTACTACAGGAGCAACTACCGCTATTTCTATGACCTTAAGAGCATAGTGCAGGAGGCTGGAGCATCAGCACAGGAACTCAAGAGCCTGGATGAGGCGCTTGAAAAATGTGTGATATACGGTGCCTTCACTCCTAAATTTATGGAAGAGTTCAGGATCCTGACCTACAGCGGATTCAGTATGTACCTGCCAAGAGACCTGAGCACAGCCTTCTATTTTGAGGAATTGAATTCCTACTACAAGACACTTGAGTGGAACAAGGCGACCGGACTGGTAAGGTAGCCCCCAAGGCAACAAGGCAACAAGCCGACAAAGCCGAAACCAGCAACAATTTCTCATCTAATCTTTTGACATTTAAATAATTTGTCTATCTTTGCAGCCCCATAAAAAGCAGAGGTGCTTTTTGGTGCAATGGGGTCCGGCCAAGAGTCGGACTGAGTAACACATTTTAAACTATTTAAGACAATGAAGCACATTGAACTCAAAGGCCAGGTTCGCGAAGCTGGCAACAAGGCAGCAATCAAGGCTGTACGTAGAGCAGGACAGGTTCCTTGCAACATCTATGGACTCGGATTGGAGAACATCCTCTTCACTATCGATGCACAGGACCTCAAGACAATCACTCACACTCCTAACTCATACATCATCGACCTCCACCTCAGCGATGGAAGAAATGGTTTTGCAGTTATCCACGAAGTACAGTATCACCCTGTAACTGACGAGCCTCTCCACGTTGACTTCCTCTTCGTAACAGAAGACAAGCCAGTTACTATCGAGGTTCCAGTTCTCGTAACAGGACACGCAGAGGGTGTTAAGATGGGTGGTAAGCTCCTCGTTTCAAGCCGCAAGCTCCGCGTAAGCGCAATGATGGACAAGCTTCCTGACCTCCTCGAGGTAGACTCAACTCCTCTCAAGATCGGTAAGCAGATCGTTGCTGGCGACCTCAACTATGACGGCGTTACAATCGTATCACCTAAGGCTACTATCATCTGCTCAGTACGTCCTACACGTGCAACTCAGCAGGCTAAGATGGAGGCTCAGCAGGCTGGTAAGAAGAAGTGATCAAGCCTGATTTGGTATGAATTATTTGATCGTCGGTTTAGGAAACATCGGCGTCGAATATGCCAATACCAGACACAATATGGGATTTATGGTATTGGATGCCTGGGCTCAGGCATCCAATATTGTTTTCGAGTCTGGAAGATATGGCAGCACGGCGACGGTGTCCTTCAAGGGAAGGAAGTTCACACTTCTGAAGCCTTCCACATATATGAACCTCAGCGGCAAGGCCGTAAGGTACTGGCTTACCG
>JAFZED010000050.1 GCA_017560825.1 Bacteroidales bacterium
GAGCCGTATATTACCGGAGTGCAGAGTTCGAGCATCCTTTCGTCTGCCAGAGCCTTGATGATTACCTCATAGCCGATGCCGTTTCCGTCACCCTGCGTGATTCCTACAACTAATTTATTTGCCATTGCTGATTCGATTAAAATAATTTACAAATATATACAAAAAAGATGAGGAAACCGCCGTTTGGCGGATTAAATTGCAGGCAAAGGTCTGGTCTGGGGTGTCGCTTAGCTTGGTGTTTGGGTTGGTCTTTGGGTTGGTGTTTGGGATGGTGTTTGGGATGTTGCTTGATTTGATGTTTGATCTGTTGTTTGGGATGTTGATGCGATACAATGTTTCGATCCTGAAAAGACAGGAGTTCTGCTCTTTGCAGCGGCGACGCAAGGTTTCAATCCAGAAGAGATGGAAGTATTGCTCTTTGCCGCGACGCAAGGTTTCAAGGTAAAAAGTTTGCGTCTAGAATGGTTCTACACGGACACTGATGCAAATCACACAGCGACGCAAGGCTTTTGCTCGGAAACCTTGCGTCGCTGACGGGTAAGGAAGAACCTACAAGGAGTAGAAGCGTGAAGCGCCTGTCCTGGCAAAGGTACTTGAAGAAGCATTGGGGCCAGAAATTGATGTGCACTTCCAAGAAAAAGGCTGTTTTCTTGGATACAGTGTGCAATTTGATGTGCGCTTCCAGAAAAAGGGGCCTTTTCTTGGAAGCCAGCGGGATTCTGATGTGCACTTCCAAGAAAAGGACCGATATTTTGGAAGTTGTCAAGGTTTTGATGTGCGCGTCCAAGATATGGGACCTTTTCCTGGAAACTGACAGCAAAGACGAAGGGTACCTCCGACACTTTTGCTGAGTTTATGTCGGAGGTCCTGCTGTTCTGAAGGGCACCTCCGATGCTTTTGACGGGTTTCCGTCGGAGGTCCTGCTGTTCTGAAGGGCACCTCCGACACTTTTGACGGGTTTCCGTCGGAGGTGGGCACAAGGCAAGTCGTGCGAGCCTTTAGGCCGAGCTCGCGCGACTTGCTTTGAGTGGTCGGCCCTGGTTCCGGCCGGCCACGGTGCCATTTTCAGTGCCATTAATGAGTAACTGCTTACGGCTCCAAAACACAAAGCGATAAAGTACTACCTTTCAGCAATTTACAGAGAATCACCTGCTCCATTTGCCGCAGGTGATTCTCTGTAAAACATTAGGTTTCAATATTTTACCGGTCACGCAAAATAGCATTCAGTACTGAGGCCTAAGCATTTGTGCCCCAATGTTTGGGGCATAAGGAATGGAGTCACTATATTATTTCTGTCTATTTCTATTTCACATCCAATGTCAGGGCGTCCAACATTACCCCGACATTACCAGAAACAATGTTGCTTCTGAAACGAGAGAAATAAAATCAAGTCCAGGACGCGGTCGGCAAATATGACGGCCGACCACTACTTAGTCTAAAGCGCACCATCGACGGCCGAAAGCAGGGCCGTCGACTCAAAGCAGTCAGCGCGAACAAAGCCAAAGGGTTCGCACTGACTGCTTTGTGCGAATGCAGAGCGTTTTGGACAAAGGCTATGGAGGACTCACGACTGTGCCTATATTTAGCAGAGCACTTTGACATTTCACCAACCACTGTGTCATTTATATACCTATAATCGACGCAGTGGTAGCCTAAAAGCACATTCTAACGTCATTTTAGCAACCACTGTGTCGGATTTGGGCGCAAAAACGTCACAGTGGTCCACACAGAGGTATCAAAAAGCAGCGATGCAAGGTTTCGGAGCCAAAAACTTGCATCGAAAACAGGAAGGCGGCACTTTGTGCGAGAGGGGCGCAGTGACGCAAGGTTTCGGAGCCAAAAGCTTGCGTCGCTGACTGGAAGGCAGCACTTTGTGCAAGATGAGAGCAGCGATGCAAGGTTTCAGAGCCAAAAACTTGCATCGAAAACAGGAAGGCGGCACTTTGTGCGAGAGGGGCGCAGCGACGCAAGGGAATCGTGCCCAAAACTTGCGTCGCTGACAGGAAGGCGGCACTTTGTGCAAGATGAAAGCAGCGATGCAAGGTTTCGGAGCAAAAAACTTGCGTCGCGAACAGGAAGGCGGCACTTTGTGCGAGAGGGGCGCAGCGATGCAAGGAAATCCTGCCAAAAACTTGCGTCGCGGACTGGTAAGCGACACTTTATGCGAGAGGCGCACGGCAGGCCCAGACGGGAGACAGAACCAAATAGGGCACAGAACCAGATAGGAGCATAGAACCAGATAGGAGCATAGAACCAGGGGAAGATACTGAGTCAGGGAGGATTGTGAGATTAGTAGGAGTGGCGGCTTTGATATTTGGTGGAGTTTTGCTAAATTTGCTTCGTTATGGCACAAGGTAGGTATGGCACAAGGTAACGGGTTGGATATGGACATTCAGTTTCTTCCGGGTGTGGGTCCCAAGAGGGCTGCCCTGCTGAAGAAGGAGCTCGCGGTCGGAACGATAGGCGAGCTGCTGAGGCTGTACCCTTTCCGCTATATGGACAAGAGTTCCTTCATAAGGATTGCTGATGCGAGGCCGGATATGGCATATGTCCAGATCAAGGCGACTGTCCAGAGGGTGGAGGTGATTGACAAGAAGCGCCTAAGCGTCTGGGTGTCAGACGGTTCGGGAGAGGTGGAACTTGTCTTCTTCAAGGGTATCAAATGGATGTTCGAGAAGCTGAAGCCGGGGCTGGAGTTTGTATTCTTCGGAAAGCCGACAGCTTTCAACGGAAGGATGAACATCGTTCATCCGGAAGTTGACGCGGCGCCGGCAGACAACCACAACCAGCAGAGCCAGCAGCAGCAACAACAGCAGCAGCTACCTCTCCACCAGCAACAGTACCAGTACCAGCAACAACAGCAGCAGTACCAGCAACAACAGCAGCAGTACCAGCAACAACAGCAGCAGTACCAACAACAACAGCAGCAGCCGCACCAACAGCACCAGCAGCCCCAGGCCACCCGCCAGACAGGTGCCGGAGCCACAATGACCGGAGTCTACCCAAGCACAGAAAAGCTCAAGACGGGCGGTGTGACGGGCAAGGTGATGAACAAGCTTATGGAGGCCGCCCTGAACAAGGGACTCCCATATGTGGAAGAGTCGATGCCGGAAGACCTGATGAGGCAGTACGGGCTTGTGCCTCTGCATTTTGCACTCAGAAACATTCATTTCCCGAAGGATATGGTTTCGTTGGAAAAGGCGAAATACAGACTGAAATTCGAGGAGCTTTTCTACCTTCAGCTGTCTCTTCTGAAGCAGAAATATGTGCGCAGCCGTTCGGAGCAGGGCATCGCTATGCCCCGCGTAGGCGAGGCGTTCAACCGCTGCTACGAGGCTCTCCCCTTCCCGCTGACCGGCGCACAGAAGAGGGTTATCACAGAAATCCGAGGGGATATGAAGAGCGGTCGTCAGATGAACAGACTGCTTCAGGGAGATGTGGGAAGCGGAAAGACAATGGTCGCGGTACTCACAGCCCTCATCGCAATCGGCAACGGCTACCAGGCCTGCATAATGGCGCCGACAGAAGTCCTCGCACAACAACATTATAAGAATATACAGAAGTTCCTCGCACCTACCGGCGTGAGATCGGCCCTTCTGACGGGAAGCAGCAAAGCTGCCGAAAGAAGAGAAGTGCATCAGGGACTTCAGGACGGAAGCATAGGAATAATCGTAGGAACCCACGCCCTCATCGAGGACACCGTGGTGTTCAGCAACCTCGGCCTTGCAATCATTGACGAGCAGCACCGCTTCGGTGTGGAGCAGAGGTCAAAGCTGTGGAGGAAAGCCGTATGCGGCGCCCCTCCACACGTGCTGGTTATGACAGCCACACCTATCCCGAGGACCTTGGCAATGACTCTCTACGGCGACCTGGACGTGTCAGTGATAGACGAACTTCCACCGGGGAGAAAGCCGGTGCAGACCATCCACGCCACAGAAGGCAAGAGGCCGGCACTCTACAAGTTTATGAAGGACCAGATCGCCCTTGGAAGACAGGTATTCGTGGTCTACCCTCTCATCAACGAAACGGAAAAACTTGACTACCAAAGCCTTGAGGCGGGAGCAGAGGACATAATGAACAAGTTCCCGTATCCGGATTACACGACAGCCGTCGTGCACGGAAAGCAGCTTAACGATGTCAAGAAGTTCAATATGGACGCCTTTGCCGCAGGGCGCGCAAACATATTGGTGGCGACATCGGTAATCGAAGTCGGAGTGGATGTGCCGAACGCCTCGGTAATGGTGATCGAAAGCGCGGAAAGATTCGGACTGAGCCAGCTGCACCAGCTGCGAGGCAGAGTGGGCAGAGGCAGCGAAAAATCGTACTGCGTGCTTATGACCGGCCACAAGCTCAGCAAGGAATCACGCCACAGGATCGAACTGATGTGCGCGACGGAAAACGGATTCGAGCTTGCCGAAGAGGATATGAAGATGCGCGGTCCGGGCGACCTTGAGGGTACACAGCAGAGCGGTCTGCCGATAAACCTGAACATAGCGTCACTGGCAAAGGACGGAATCATCCTGAACACAGCACGCGAGGCTGCAGATGCAGTCCTGCGTGAAGATCCGACTCTGACATCGGACCGCAACCAGCTGCTGCGCAAGGAGCTCAGAAAAGAAAAGTACCAGATAAAGGACTACAGCAAAATAAGTTAAGAACACATTATGGTTACAGAACTGCTTCAGAAATACATCTGGCTCATCCAGACCTTCATACGAGCGGGCGAACACGGCCTCAGCCTTGAAGAGATCTCCGACAAGTGGGAATCGCGTTTTGACAGCGAGTACCCACGTCGTACTTTCAACAACCACCGCGACGCTGTGGAAGATGTATTCGGCATAAGGATAGGCTGCAACAGAAGTACCAACCGCTACTTCATCAGCGGATCGGAAGATGTTTCCGATGAGAACGCCGAGACAGCCTGGCTCATCAACACCTTCACCGTCAACAATATGCTCACCCTTGGCAAGAAACGCCTTTCCGGAAGGGTTTCTGTGGAGAACATCCCATCTGGCCAGCGCCACCTGACCTCCATAATGGACGCGATGACTGCAGGTAGCGAGATTCGCATATCCTACCAGAAATACACAAGCGAAAAGGCCTCCGAATACACCCTGCGCCCCTACGCAGTCAAGGAAGTAGCAAAGCGCTGGTACATAATAGCTTACTGCATAGAACGAGAGGCGCTCCGAGTCTACGGACTTGACCGTATCCTTTCTCTCGAAACCACAGACAGAAGCTTCAGAATGCCAGACAGGTTCGACATAGACGAACTGTTCGCAACCAGCTTCGGCATATACCTTCCCGAAGGCCCCGGAAAGACCATAACCTTCCGCACCAGCCTCACAGAGGCCCGTTACCTGCGCGACCTTCCGCTGCACGAAAGCCAGAAAGAGGTCAAGACAGAGGGCAACTCAGTGACATTCAGTATATTCGTACACCCGAACAAGGCCCTGATTATGGAAATATGCAAGCACGCAAGCGCGCTTGAAGTGCTGGCACCGGCAGAGGTGCGCGACGCCGTAGCCGCCGAACTCAGGAAGGCGGCAGATATATACAGCAAGCCGTAGGCGACGCGTAAAAAATATACATATATATAAATATGACATATAAATAAAAGGAAAAATATGGCCACTCAGCAGATCAGCACCACCAAGACCATCATTAAAATCGTATGCACTGCAGCTGTCATCGCTGCCGCATCATTAAGCATTTCTTCAATAATGGCAGACAAGAAAACCGCACTCACAAAAGAAGGGCACATTGCCAAGAGTGAGATAACAATCGAAAACGGAGTGATGACTCCGGAGGCCCTGCTTGCTTTCGGAAGACTGTCCGATCCTCAGGTAAGTCCTGACGGAAAGCATATCCTTTATGGAGTAAGCTACACCTCAACAGCAGAGAACCGCAGTGTACGCAGTCTTTATATATGCAATCTTGACGGAACTGACAATCAGATGATTACAAAGTTCGGCAAGAGCATCAGCAATGCAAGATGGAGCAACGACGGCAAGCACATCGTCTTCCTCGCAGGAGGCCAGATGTACACCGCAGGCATCTCTCACGGCAAGAACGGATGGGCGCTCAAAAAGATCAGGAAGATCAGCGACGTGCCTGCCGGCATCGGAGAGTTCAAGCTCTCGCCAGACCAGACAAAGGTGATGTACATATCATATGTAAAGAGCAACGTCAAGTCTCCTTCTGACTGCTATGAGGATCTTGACAAGGCCACAGCCTACACGACAGACGACCTTATGTACAGACATTGGGACCACACTGTAATGGAGATCCCTCACACCTTCGTTGCCGACTTCAGCTTCACCTCGGAGCTCGGCGAAGGAACAGACATCCTTGCAGGTGAGAATGAACTCTACGAACTTCCGACAGAGCCGTTCGGCGGACTTGAGCAGCTCTCCTGGAGCCCTGACGGCAAGTTCATCGCATATTCGTGCCGCAAACTCGTGGGAAAGAAGTACGCCTTCTCGACAGACACGGAGATATACCTATATAATATAGAGACTGGTTCATCGGAGGTCATCGATATGAAGGGCGGCTATGACACCGACCCTGTGTGGAGTCCGGACGGATCAAAGATCGCGTGGATCAGTATGGAAAGGGACGGCTACGAAGCTGACAAGCAGAGGCTGATGATGGCATATATCGACTGGTCCAAAGGTTCGCCTATGGTCTGGGGAATAACAGACGCAACCGAAAACTTCAAGTACAATGCAGCCGGTCCGGTGTGGTCAGCGGACTCAAAGAACATCTATTTCAACTCATTAGCAGAAGGACTTCAGGGCATATTCATCGCTGAGGGACCGGATTTCGACGTACCTGCCGGAGTGAAGATCAAGCCTGCGCCTTGGAAGATCGAGAGGTTAACTGAGGAAGACAGATGGAACGACTTCGGTTCTCCATTCCACGTGACAGAAGACGAGGACGGCTCGACTACCTTATACACAACCTGGTGCAGTATGGACTTCCCTACCGAACTTGTTGCCGTAAAGCTCGGCAAGGAGAAGCCTGAATACACACAGATCACCCACGAAAACGACCACATCCTTTCTCAGCTTTCAGACCACGAGACTGAGGCAAGATGGCTCAAGACAGTGGACGGAAAGGATATGCTCACCTGGGTACTCTACCCTCCTCAGTTCGACCCGTCGAAGACCTATCCGGCAATCACAATCTGCCTCGGAGGCCCTCAGGGCACGCTAAGCCAGGGATGGTCATACAGATGGAACTACCGTCTGATGGCAGCGCAGGGCTACGTTGTCGTGCTTCCGAACAGACGTGGAACAACAGCATTCGGCCAGGAATGGACAGAGCAGATATCAGGAGATTATCCTGGTCTGAATATGCAGGACTACCTCGTTGCCGCACGCACGGTGAAGGCTGAGCCATATGTTGACAAGATGGCGGCTTGCGGAGCAAGCTACGGCGGCTATTCGGTATATTACCTTTGCGGCACCCACGGCGATGTCTTCGATGCCTTCATCGCGCACGCAGGTATATTCAACGAGGAACATATGTATATGACCACCGAGGAGATGTGGTTCCCGAACTTCGACAACGGCGGACTTCACGAGACTGTGATCGACCCTCGCGTAGGTACGCCTGAATGTCCTGTAGGACCTGCTGGAGACGGAGTCACATTCGGTGGTATCAAACAGGGAGGCTCACCTTGGAGCAACGATCCGAAAGCGGTGCGCCACTATGCTCTCTCACCTCACAAGCTCGTGACCAACTGGCACACACCTCTGATGGTTATCCACGGCGGAATGGACTACAGAGTGCCTGTAGACGAGGGCATGGCCGCATACAACGCAGCACAGATGATGGGAGTGCCTTCAAGACTCGTCATCTTCCCGGACGAGAACCACTGGATCCTGAAGCCACAGAACGCGTTATTGTGGCACAGGGAATACTTCAAGTGGCTTGATCAATGGTGTAAGTAGAAATATATGAATATCAGGATAGGGTTGGACAGCGATGCTGTCTGACCCTATTCGGTTATTTTATCCTCCTTTGCAAGAAAGCCTACAGCGTAGCATACGCCCATTGTGATAAGATGGTTCCAAAGGCCGAAGAGAGCTACCGCAAGAAAGACGGTACCCAGACAGAAGCATGCGATTGAGCAAACCTTTTCCATATAAAAATGTGTAATATTTATGGAAAATAAACTATATTTGTATCGTTTTTGTACGAGACAATGCAAATATAACACCGCTTTTGTAATCCACAACACATTTATTAAATAATTATAACAGTTTTTGTAAACTCATAAATAGCCATATGATACCGTACGCAGAAATTGGAAACAAGATCAAGGAGTACTTCTCAGAAGAAGGCATCTCCCAGCTTGAAGCCGCAGCAGCGCTGGGTGTCCAGCAGGCAGCGGTCAGCAACCAGCTTAACGGAAGAGCATTCGGAAAGAACTCCGCAGCTAAATGGAACAAGGCTTTCGGATTCAGGAAGAACTGGCTCCTCACAGGTGAAGGCCCTATGTTCGATGCAGCTCTCACAAAGGAACACGAGTATAACATTGAGGAACATCCGGAGTTGAATCATGACGACGACATCCCTGTAGTACCTGCACGACTCTTCAGAGCTCCTCAGATAGATATATATGAGTACGTCTGCAACTCGCAGTCAGTAGAGAAACTGCCTCCGGTACCGCATTTCCTTAAGCACGACCTGTTTGCAACGTGCCCAGACGACGCAATGGCACCGAAAATCCGCCGTGGCTACCTGATGGCTCTCCGCAGAATGCCCGAGGACGCAGTGATTATCAACGGAGACACTTACGTAGTCAGCACAAAATCAAGCGGTATGTTCGTCAGAAGACTGGCAGTCACCGAAGAAGGCTTCCAATGCATCTCCGAAAACCCGGAAACCTTCCCAACCTTCGACATAGCCCGAGACGACATCTACAACATCTTCCGCGTAGTCGGCATCCTGGTCAATATGTAACACGCTGACAGGGGTTGAGATGTTCGAATCTGCACAGTGTAAGCAAATAAGGACTCAGCTTAAAGCTGAGTCCTTATTTGCTTGTACCCCCATGCGGAATCGAACCGCAACCGTCAGAACCGGAATCTGAAATTCTATCCATTAAACTATAGGGGCCAGTATGTTTCTGCAAATTTAGTGAATTCCGAGAATTTTGCCATAATATCCCCTATTATTCCTATAATATTCGACATTTATTTCTTATATTTGTTGGATATTGGATTTCCGTGTTCAGGCACGAAAATAGAGACATAATTAATTCATAAACATAAAACACAGCAGACTATGGCAAACGAGAAAAAATTCGTCACTTGTGACGGTAACTGGGCCGCTGCGCACATTGCGTACCTCTTCAGTGAGCACGCAGCCATCTATCCTATCACTCCTTCCTCAACTATGGCGGAGTACGTGGATGAATGGGCTGCTCAGGGTAAAAAGAACCTCTTCGGCGAGGTAGTGAAAGTTACAGAGATGCAGAGTGAAGGAGGTGCTGCAGGAGCAGTTCACGGTTCACTCCAGGCTGGCGCCCTCACAACCACCTTTACCGCATCACAGGGACTTCTTCTGATGATTCCTAATATGTACAAGATTGCCGGTGAGATGCTCCCTACAGTGTTCCACGTGTCAGCACGTACACTTGCATCACACGCCCTCTCTATCTTCGGAGACCATCAGGACGTAATGGCGTGCCGCCAGACAGGCTTTGCAATGCTTGCTTCTGCTTCCGTTCAGGAGGCTTTGGATATGGCAGCCGTAGCTCACCTTTCTACAATCAAGTCAAATATTCCTTTCCTCCACTTCTTCGACGGATTCCGCACATCGCACGAAATCCAGAAGATCGAGCTCATCGACGAGGCCGCGCTCAAGGATATGGTAAGCACCAAGGCTCTTGCAAAGTTCAGAGCCAAGGCTCTTTCTCCTGAGGCACCTGTAACCCGCGGAACAGCTCAGAACGGCGACGTATTCTTCCAGGCACGCGAGGCCTGCAACCAGTACTACGACGCAGTTCCGGATGTAGTGGCAAGATATATGGGCGAGATCAGCGAGCTCACAGGCCGCAACTATCGTCCTTTCGACTATTACGGAGACCCTGAGGCAGAGAACATCATCATTGCAATGGGTTCTGTAACAGAAACAATCAAGGAGACAATCGACTACCTCTCAGCTCAGGGCAAGAAGGTCGGAGTCCTCATCGTAAGACTCTACAGACCATTCTCAGCGAAGTACTTTATGAAGGCCCTTCCTCAGAACGTGAAGAGAATCGCTGTCATCGACAGGACAAAAGAGCCGGGATCTCTCGGAGAGCCTCTCTTCCTCGACATCAAGGCACTCTTCCAGGGCAAGGAGAACGCACCTCTTGTAATCGGAGGACGCTACGGTCTTTCATCTAAGGACACTACTCCTGCACAGATCGCATCCATCTACGAGAACCTCGAACTCGCTGAGCCAAAGAACGGCTTCACCATCGGAATCGTTGACGACGTGACATTCAAGTCACTCCCTCAGAAGGAAGAGTTCTCTATCGTAAAGCCAGGTACAACTGAGTGCAAGTTCTACGGTCTCGGTTCAGACGGTACTGTAGGTGCAAACAAGAACACAATCAAGATCATCGGTGACAACACACCTCTCTACTGCCAGGCTTACTTCGACTACGACTCAAAGAAATCAGGCGGATACACCTGCTCGCACCTCCGTTTCGGAGAAGCGCCTATCAAGGCTCCTTATCTTGTAGGAACTCCTGACTTCGTGGCTTGCCACGTTCCTTCATACCTTACAAAGTATGACGTCCTCAAGGGCATCAAGCAGAACGGTACACTCCTTCTGAACAGCCTCTGGGATGAGGAGGAGACTCTCAAGAGGATCCCGGACCACGTGAAGGCTGTCATCGGAAAGAAGAACATCACCCTTTACATCATCAACGCAACCAAGATCGCAGCTGAGATCGGACTCGGCGGACGTACAAACACAATCCTCCAGTCTGCATTCTTCAAGATCACAGGCATCATCCCTTACGAGGAGGCTGTTGGTTATATGAAGAAGGCTATCGTCAAGAGCTACGGCAAGAAGGGTGAGCACATCGTGAATATGAACTATGCCGCTGTCGACAGAGGTGGCGAGTACACAAAGGTGGAGATCCCTGCTGAATGGAAGGAGATCACTGCGAAGTTCGAGAACCCTAACAAGGACCGTCTCGCTCCGGCATTCGTGAAGGAGATCGCTGACGTGGTGAACGCACAGGCAGGTGACACCCTCCCAGTAAGCGTATTCAACGAATATGTAGACGGAACCATCCCTGCAGGCACTTCAGCATACGAGAAGCGCGGCGTTGCAGTGAACGTTCCTGAGTGGCAGGCTGACAAGTGTATCCAGTGCAACAGCTGTGCATTCGTCTGCCCTCACGCAGCAATCCGTCCGTTCCTTCTCACTGACGAGGAGGCAGCCAATGCACCTGAGGGTCTCAAGCTCCAGGACGGCAAGGCTACATTCAAGGCTTACAAGTTCGCTCTCAGCGTGTCAGTTCTCGACTGTACAGGTTGCGGCAACTGTGCTGACGTCTGCCCATCTAAGGAGAAGGCCCTCATTATGAAGCCGCTCCAGAGCCAGGAAGCAGAGCAGGCAAACTTCGACTACCTCCACTCACACATCGGCTACAAGGACAACGTTCAGCCTAAGGCACAGAACGTGAAGAACGCTCAGTTCGCACAGCCTCTCTTCGAGTTCTCGGGAGCTTGCGCAGGCTGCGGTGAGACACCATACATCAAGACCATCACACAGCTCTACGGTGACCATATGATGATCGCCAACGCAACAGGATGTTCGTCAATCTACGGTGCATCATTCCCTGCATCACCTTACTGCAAGGACTCTGAGGGTCACGGACCGGCTTGGGCCAACTCACTCTTCGAGGACTTCTGCGAGTTCGGTCTCGGTATGAAGCTCGGCTCTGACAGAGCACGTATGACAGTTGCCAAGTATATGGAGCAGGGTCTGTCTTGCACTTGCTGCACAGACGAGATGAAGGCTCTCTTCACTCTGTGGCTTGAGAACAAGAACGATGCGAAGATCACTCGCGAGGTAGCTGACAAGCTGATTCCTCTTTGCGAGGGTTGCGGATGCGACGTATGCAAGGGACTCGTTGAGTACAAGACATTCATCCCTGCACGCAGCCAGTGGATCATCGGCGGTGACGGTGCATCTTATGACATCGGATACGGCGGACTCGACCACGTGCTTGCTTCAGGCGAGAATGTAAACATCCTCGTACTCGACACTGAGGTTTACTCTAACACAGGCGGTCAGTCATCGAAGGCAACTCCAGTAGGAGCGATCGCGAAGTTCGCAGCTTCAGGTAAGAAGATCCGCAAGAAGGACCTCGGTATGATGGCGATGAGCTATGGATATGTGTACGTGGCACAGGTGGCTATGGGCGCATCTCCAGCACAGTACTTCAACGCAATCAAGGAGGCTGAGGCATATGACGGACCATCACTCGTGATCTGCTACGCACCTTGTATCAACCACGGTCTCAAGGCTGGTATGGGCTTGAGCCAGAAGGAGGAGAAACTTGCAGTCGAGTGCGGTTACTGGCACCTCTACAGGTACAACCCTGCACTTGAAGGCACAGACAAGAACCCATTCACTCTTGACAGCAAGGAGCCGGACTGGAGCAAGTTCCAGGACTTCCTCAAGGGCGAGGTACGTTTCGCATCACTCTACAAGATGTTCCCTGAGAGCGCAGATGAGCTCCTCCAGAAGACAGAAGAGTTTGCAAAACTCCGTCTCGAGACTTACAAGAGACTTGCTAAATAATCTTTCAGAAGTCGGCAGGCTTTCGTGCAAGCGAAGGTCGCCGACGGTTTGAAGAGAAGATCGAAATAAGAGATTTTTTCGTGGGTGGCTGAAAAGTCACCCATTTTCATTGCCGGAGAGACCGAAAGTCTGAGTCTGAGGACAGCGTCTGGGTTTGGCTCGAACGGAGAATCCGGAGCCTTTGCCAACGCGAGGGTAAGGTCGGCTTCGCCGAACATCACACGCTCTATCACTATATCCCTATGTACCTTAAGGAAGGATTCAAGGGCGGGAGCGATGACATATTCATATATTTCCTCTGACGCGGCAACGCGTATTGTGCGGGGCTGCAGGTCGGTGAACATACTTTCGGCCTTGCTGCAGCTGTCGAGGATGTTACGGGCATATTTCATAAAGACTTCACCTTCCGGTGTAAGGACCACCTCACCGCGGAGCCTTTCAAAAAGCTTCACTCCAAGAGACTTTTCAAGGTCGGCCACATTCTGGCTGACAGCGGGCTGGGACACTCCAAGGGCAGCGGCGGCCTTTGTGAAACTGCCTTCGCGAGCCACTGCAACAAACACATTCAGTCTGAAATCTTCGAACATATGAGATAATTTTACACACAAATATAATCAAACACTTTTCAAGAATGCGAAAAACGCATTAAATTTCTTATATTTGTAGCTTGTACGCGTGCGCACGCGTCCTTATATATATACGATTCAATCATTAATATTAACCATATTACTATGAAACGTTTGTTTATTTTCATCGCAGCCATTTTCGCTGCCGCGGTTGCAACCGGCCAGACTCCGCTTCCAAACGACCCTGCTGTAAGGGTAGGAAAGCTTGAGAACGGTATGACTTACTACATCCGCCACAATGCCCTTCCTGAGGGAAGAGCCGAGTTCCACCTTGCGACTGACGTCGGAGCAGTTCAGGAAACAGACGAGCAGGACGGCCTTGCTCACTTCCTCGAGCATATGTGCTTCAACGGAACAAAGAACCTTCCTGACAAGATGCTCCTCGAGTACCTCCAGAGTATCGGAGCAGAGTTCGGAAGAAACATCAACGCAGCTACAGGCTACGAGACAACAACCTATATGCTCAACAACATCCCTGTGACAAGGGAGGGCATCATCGACACCTGCCTCCTCGTAATGCACGACTACTCGCATTTCGTGACTTGCGACCCGGTGGAGATCGACGCTGAAAGAGGTGTCATCCTTGAGGAGAAGAGAACACGCAACACAGCTTCCTGGAGAAACTACCAGGCTGCCCGCAAGTACTACTTCGGCAACACAGTTCACTCTCAGAGAACTCTCATCGGTGGTGAGGAGCAGCTCAAGACATTCAAGCCAGAGGCTCTCGTAGACTTCTACAAGACTTGGTACCGTCCTGATATGCAGGCTCTTATCGTAGTAGGAGACATCGACGTAGACCAGATCGAGGCAAAGATCAAGACTATGTTCGCTGACATCCCTGCAGCAACAAATCCTAAGGCTAAGGATGTCGTAATGATCCCTGAGAATGCAGAGCCTATCGTAGGTATCATCACAGATCCTGAGACACAGAACAGCCAGCTTGAGCTCCTATGGAAGAGCGTTCCGATTCCTGAGGAGTACAACAACACTGACGTTGTGTATATGACCGAGTATATGAAGACCATCATCTACTACGTTATGCAGGAGCGTTTCGCAGACATCACTTCAAGACCTGACGCAGCATTCTTCAGCGGAATGTTCGGCACAGGCAAGATGTGCGAGACAATGGAAGCTGCCATCGGACGCGTTGCATTCAAGGACGGAGACGCTCTCAACGCTCTCAAGGCATTCTACACTGAGATCGAGAAGATGAAGAGATTCGGCTTCACTGACGCTGAGGTTGAAAGAGCAAATGCAAAGCTTCTCTCATATGCCGAGAAGGCAGCAGAAGGTGCCGACACACGCACAAGCGACGAGTTCGTGGATGCTCTCATCAGCAATTTCTGCGACAATATGCCATATATGGACCCTGCAATGGAGCTCCAGCTCGTTCAGGCTCTCGGAAGCCAGATCACAGCTGAGATCGTAAACCAGGTCGCTCCACAGCTCATCACTGACAACAACTTCGTGCTTGTGTACACAGCTCCAGCAAAGGAGGGTCTTGTACACCCTACAGAGGCAGAGCTTCTCGCAGCTATCGAGGAGGTAAAGGCATCTGAGATCCAGGCAAATGCAGCAGAAGAGGCAGCTGAGCCGCTTCTCGATCCTGCAGCTCTCAAGGGCTCTAAGGTAAAGAAGGAGACTGAGGGAATCTACGGTTCTACTGAGTGGACTCTCAAGAACGGCGCGAAGGTGATCGTTCTCCCTACTGACTACAAGAAGGACGAGATCCGCTTCACAATCTTCCAGGACGGCGGTATGTCACTCATCCCTACCGAGGATATGCCTTCATTCGAGTCAAACATCTCGCAGCTCTTCTTTATGAACTCAGGTATCTCTAAGTTCCCTAAGACTACACTGAGAAAGATGATGGCTGGAAAGAACGCTTCTGTAAGCGTGTCTATCTCACAGTACCAGCACGGAGTTTCAGGTGTCTGCGCTCCTAAGGATCTCGAGACAGCCCTCCAGCTTGCTTACCTGAACTATGCTGATCCACGCTTCGACCAGGATGAGTACAACACAGGTATCAACCAGCTCAAGGCTATCCTTCCTAACTACGTGACTATGCCAGACTTCCTCTTCGAGAAGGAGTTCAACGACGTTCTTTACGGCAACAGCCCACGTCACATCGTGATCAACGAGGAGATCCTCGAGAAGGCTAACCTCGAGACTATCGAGAAGAACTACCGCAACCTCTACAAGGATGCAGCAGGTATGACTGTAGTGATCGTAGGTAATGTAAACAAGGACGAGCTCAAGCCGCTTGTGGAGAAATATATCGGCTCAATCGCAAAGGGCAAGAAGGCTCAGAAGTGGGTTGACCACAAGGACGGCATCGTCAAGGGTAACATCAAGCATCCGTTCAACGTGAAGATGGAGGCTCCTAAGAGCTCTATCCTCCAGGTGTACACAGCTTATATGCCTACAAGCGTTAAGCTCGACGCGACTCTCGAGGCTGCAAAATACATCCTTGATATGATCTACACTTCTACTCTCCGTGAGGGTGAAGGCGGAACATACGGTGCAGGTGTAGCTATGGGAAGCAGCATCAGACCTGAGCACAGAGCTATCATCCAGGTGATGTTCGACACTAACCCAGAGTCTGCAGAGAAGCTTTCTCAGCTTGCAATCGACGGTCTTAAGAGACTTGCATACGAAGGTCCTACAGAAGACGAGTTCAGCAAGGCCATCCTCAATGCTAAGAAGAACCTTCCTGAGAGCCGCATCTCAAACAGCTACTGGATGAGCAACATCAGACTGCACGAGACTTACGGCTACAACAATGACAAGGAGTACGAAGAGGCAGTAGAGTCCATCACTCCAGAGGACATCAAGACAGTTCTTCAAGCAATCCTTGAGCAGAACAACTTCATCGAAGTTAGAATGCTTCCTTTGGAGTAAAAATAAAAAAGGCTTCGGGTTTTCCGAAGCCTTTTTTATTTTGGATTAGCTGATTACTCTGCTACGATTGCACCCATTGGGCAAGCATCTGCACAAGCACCGCAGTCGATGCATACGTTAGGATCGATCTTGTAGATGTCACCCTCTGAAATTGCGCCTGTAGGGCACTCTGCCATGCACGATCCACATGCAGCGCAGTCTTCTGTAATTCTGTGAGCCATTTTCTTTATTTTTTTAATGTTAGGTTATCCGTATTTTCAATACTATGCCAAGAAGGCATTAACGTTGCAAATTTAGACAATAATTTCGATATTCAAAGACAGAGTTACATCGAATTGTAGTATCTTTGTCATAGATAATGAAAGATATGAAGCATATATTGAGATATATCACATTTTGCGCTGTGCTGTGCTGTTCTATGGCTGCAGCCGCACAGAACAAGGTAGCCGAGGGGATCGAGGCGGACAAGACAGTTCATAATTTCGGAGATATATTGCTGGATTCCGGTCCGGTTTCCTGCACCTTCACCCTGAAGAACACAGGCAGCAAGCCAATGGTGATCTACAACGTGACCACCACCTGTGGATGCACTGAGGCCGAATGGACACGCGAGCCTGTAAAGGCTGGCGGGACCGCAAGCATCACTGTGTCCTACACCAACAATGAAGGACCATATCCCTTCGACAAGACCATCACCGTGTACGCTTCGGATTCTAAACCTATATTACTGAAGATCAGAGGTATATGCCGTGAGAAGGTCCTTCCTCTCAGCGAGAGGTATCCTGTTGCCTTCGGTCCGTTCGGAATGACCGAGACTTCGCTTCAGTGCGGCAATCTGGAGCAGGGAAACAGCAAGAGCGACGCAGTGATCGTAGCCAACACGTCAAGCTCACCGGTCAAGGTGGAGTTCAATGATGTTTCTGACAATCTGACACTCTCAGTGAAACCCAATCCTATTCCGGCCAACAGCACAGCGGAGCTCAGCTACACAGTGACTGCAGAGAGAGGAATATGGGGAAAGAACACTTATTGGGCAACCCCTGTCATAAACGGCAAGACCTACACCACAAAAGACGGCGACACCAAGATAGGCGTAAAGGCTTTCACCAAGGAGAACTTCGACAGGATGTCAGAGTCAGAGAGGGCCCAGGGACCTATGCCGAGATTCGAGAACAGCACCTATTCATTCAACAGGATAAAGAAGGGTGAGGAGATCCACGCCGAATTCACGATGACAAACACAGGCAAGACCCCTTTCTGCGTCTATAAGGTGGACACAGACGCCTGCTGTTATTCGCACAGCGACATCCCTGTCGCAAAGCCGGGAGAGAAGATCTCTTTCCGTGTCCACGTGAACACTGAGAATATGCCTAAGGGAGAGACGCTTGTGCTTGTCACCTTGACGACAAACTCCCCTCTCCGCCCTATCGTGAATCTCTTTATCGCAGGCTGGATCGACTAAAGTCCGGCAATTAAATTGTACAAAAAATATGTGGCATCTGCTGGTTGACATTCTAAGGAACTCCATCCTCATCACAGGACTTGTTGTGGTTATGATGATGATGATCGAGTCCCTCAACATAGAATCTAAGGGTTTATTTTTCAAAGGATTAAGAAAGACTAAGATCGGTCAGGTTGTGATCGGAGCCCTTCTTGGCTCCGTACCCGGCTGTATGGGTGGTTTCGCTACGGTTTCCCTATATACACACCGGATGTTCAGTTTCGGAGCCCTGGTTGCGATGATGATCGCCTCTTCGGGAGACGAAGCTTTCATTATGCTGGCGATGATTCCGGAGCAGGCTCTGATCCTGTTTGCCGTCCTGTTTGTCATAGCTGTGATAGTCGGTATAATCGTTGACCGATTCGCCAAGTCCCCTGCTCCTGAATGTGAGGAGGGCTACAAGGTGCACGAAGGACACGAAGAGTCTGACACTCACGAACATAAGAGCCGTCACTTTGGCTGGAAGAGGATCTCGATGTTCGTGGCACTCGCCGTCTTTATCGGGGCCCTGGCCACAGGCCAGCTGGGCCACGACCACGGCAGCCACGAGGCCGGAGTACACTCTCACGCCGAGCATTCCGGACACGTGCACCAGGACTGCGACTGCGGCCACCATCACGAAGAAGGCAGGACCTTCCATATAAACCTTCTGAGCGAAGACTGGATGAACGTGCTTTTTGCGGGACTTAGCATAATCGTGCTCATCGTCCTTATATTCGCATCCGATCATTTTGTCGAGGATCATCTCTGGAACCATATTGTACGCAAGCACCTTCCGGTCATATTTGCCTGGACCTTCGGTGTGCTTCTGGTTTTGGGAATCGGCCTCCAGTATATTGACATAGACAGATGGATAAGCGACAACACCGTGCTTATGATTCTTCTGGCCACTGTCATAGGCATCATTCCGGAGTCGGGTCCGCATATGATCTTTGTCACTTTGTTCGCTGCTGGCGTCGTGCCTTTCCCCGTGCTTCTTGCAAGCAGCATATCTCAGGACGGCCACGCTTCCATTCCTCTTCTGGCGGAAGACAAGAAGGGTTTCCTCTGGGCAAAGCTCATCAATTGCGCTGTCGCCCTTGCCGCAGGCTTCGGAGCTATGCTCCTTATGTAACCCGCGCCTCAAAAGTCACTATTCCCATTCCGAAAGTCACACGTTATCTCGATAATTTTTGCTATATTTGCGCGATTATGTGCTTATAACAATATGGCTAAAGAAATTATTGCTACAGAGAATTACGGTGACGACAACATCAGGACCCTTGAAGGTGTCGAACACATCCGCAGAAGGCCCGGAATGTACATCGGCCGTCTTGGAAACGGTGATGACCTTGGAGACGGTATCTACGTGCTCCTGAAGGAGGTTGTAGACAACTCAATCGACGAATTCTCAGCCGGTTACGGTAAACTCATCCAGATAAATGTAACAGATAAGGAAGCTTCGGTAAGAGACTTCGGACGAGGCATTCCTCTCAACTCTGTCGTGAAGGCGGTAAGCGTGCTGAACACAGGTGGCAAGTACGACACCAAGGGCTACAAGAAATCAGTAGGTCTTAACGGTGTCGGCCTCAAGGCTGTGAACGCTCTCTCCACACACTTCTTTGTGGAGGCCTACCGCGACGGTATGAGCTCGTATGCCGAATTCAAGGAAGGAAAGCTCCTGGATTCAGGCCAGCGTCCTACCAAGGAGAAGAACGGAACCCTCGTGAAGTTCGTTCCGGACGAGCACCTCTTTGTCGGCTACAACTTCAATATGGAGTTCATCGAGTCGATGATGAAGAACTACTCCTACCTCAAGAAGGGACTCACGCTGAATTTCAACGGCACATTATACAAGTCAGAGAATGGTCTTCTCGATCTGATCAAGGACAATATGTCCGAAACTCCTCTCTATGAGCCTATACATCTGGTCGGCGAGGATGTGGAGATCGTACTCACCCACGGCAACAGCTATGGAGAAAACATAGCATCATTCGTCAACGGTCAGAACACAAGAGACGGAGGTACCCACCTCGCAGCAATGAGGGAAGCCATATCAAAGACACTCAAGGAGTTCTTCAAGACATTCGCAAAGAAGGACTTTGACCCGCAGGACATCCGTCAGGGCATCATCGGAGCAGTGAGCATCCAGATCCAGGAGCCTAACTTCGAGGGCCAGACCAAGACTAAGCTCGGCTCTACATATATGTGGGAGACCGACATCGAAAACGAGGACGGAAGTCACTCATATGACCAGGGCCCTACAATCAGAAGCTTCGTGAACGAGTTCGTCAAGACCAACCTTGACAACTACCTCCATATGCATAAGGACATCATCCCTGTCCTCCAGGAGAAGATCACTTCATCCGAGCAGGAAAGAAAGGAGATCTCCGCAGTGCAGAAGAAGACAAGAGAAAGAAACAAGCGCTCAAGCGTCTATAACAAGAAGCTCAGAGACTGCAAGTACCACTATAAGGACAAACTCCCTGCAGCAAAGGAGGAGCTCCGCGAGATGACAAGCATATTCATCACCGAGGGTGACTCTGCGAGCGGTACCATCACCAAGGCCCGCAACGCAGAAACTCAGGCAGTGTTCTCACTCAGAGGTAAGCCTATCAACTCCTACAAGGAGAGCCGCAAGAAGATTGCGGAGAACGAGGAGCTCAACCTTCTGATCAACGCACTCGGCCTTGAGGAGGATGTGGACGACCTGCGCTACAACAAGATCATCGTCGCAACCGATGCCGATGACGACGGAATGCACATCCGTATGCTTGTGCTAACATTCTTTATGAAGTACTACCCTGACCTGATCAGAAGAGGCCACGTCTTCATTCTCCAGACACCTCTCTTCAGAGTCAAGACCAAGAACGAAGTGAAGTACTGCTATAACTCCGAGGAGAAGGAGTCTGCCATCAAGTCCGCAAAGGGCAAGGTGGAGATCACACGATTCAAAGGTCTCGGAGAGATCTCGTGGGATGAGTTCACCGGCTTCATTGGAGAGGATATGCGCCTTGACAAGGTCCGCCTCAGCGACGAGGAACCTCTCTCAGACATTATGGAGTTCTATATGGGAAAGAACACCACAGAAAGACAGAACTTCATCGTACAGAACCTCCGCACAGCACAGGAGTTGGAAGACATTGACATCTAAATTGAGACCTTAAACCAAAGCGATTATGTGGAAAAAATTCTGCGGATGGCTACTCCGCGTATTGGGCTGGACAGCTGTCGAGCCGGTAGCTCAGGAAAAGAAGTGTATTATCCTTGGAGTCCCTCACACAACAATCTGGGACTTCGTGATCTCTTATCTCTACTACACATCAGTAGGTGGTAAGCCATACTGCATGATCAAAGGCGAACTGTTCTGGGGCCCTATGGGATGGCTGCTCCGCAAACTCGGAGGCATCCCTGTAGACAGAAAGAGAGGTAGCAACGTGATGCTCAGCGTCATCAGAGAGATGAAGGCAAAGGACGTCGTTCACCTCGCCCTTGCACCAGAGGGAACACGCAAGCCAGTTAAGCGTTGGAAGGCAGGTTTCCACACAATCGCACGCGAAGTAGGTTGCCCGGTGTATATGGGCTACTTCGACTGGGGCACTAAGAGAGTAGGACGCGGTCAGAAGGTGGAGCTCACCGACGATGCAAAGGCAGACCTCGCACGCATCCAGGCACTCTACGAAGAGATGCATCTCGTAGGCAAGCACCCTGAGATGTACATCACGCATTAATAAAGACATGTATTAAACCTAAATAGCATCAAATTATGATTCAGTTTTACAAACGCATACAGCGAATGAGAGAGAAGTACGTTGACACTATCGCTAAGCTGTATGAATACGCCACAACAGTGTACGCAAAGAATCAGTACACACAGTGGTATGATACAAAGGAAGGAGGTTACACCTACCATACATTCAAGAACAAGTGTGACAGTCTCTCGAAGCTTCTGACACAGTACGGCATCGGAGCCGGCGACAAGGTCGCTATCCTTTCGCAGAGTATGCCTAACTGGTCTGTAGCATTCTTCAGCATCACTTCATTCGGGAGAATCGCTATTCCGATCCTCCCGGACAGCTCGCCTAACGAGATTGTAAACATCCTCGAGCACTCTGAGAGCAAGGTGATCTTCGTATCACAGAAGCTTGCTTCAAAGCTCAGCCAGGAAGTTCGCGAGAAGATGACCCTTGTCATCGACGTGGACACATTGGAAATCATCCACGCAGATGAGGACAAGTTCACCTGCGATGGAAGGACATCAGTTCCTACACCGGATGACATTGCTACAATCATATACACATCCGGTACTACCGGAAGCGCAAAGGGCGTCGTACTCAGTCACAGAAACCTCGCATCTAACGTCATCACCTGCTACCACTCCTGCAAGAGGACAGAAAAGGACAGATGGCTCTCAGTGCTTCCGATGGCACATACTCTCGAGATGACCCTCAGTATGCTCTACCCAATGTACTGCGGTGCGACTGTCTACTATCTTCCTAAACCGCCTGTAGCGTCACTTCTGCTCAAGGCTCTTAAGATCGTCAGACCGACAACAATGCTCACAGTACCTCTCATCATCGAGAAAGTCTACAAGGGAAGC
>JAFZED010000051.1 GCA_017560825.1 Bacteroidales bacterium
AGGCAGACGCTAAGCTCGCTGCTTGGAAGGCTGAGAAGGCTGCGAAGATCAACGCAAAGAAAGAGGGTCTTAGCAAGGACGCTGCTGCTGCAAAGAAGGCTGCTGCAGAGGCTGAGGCTAAGGTAAATCAGGAGAGAGCTGAGGCTATCGCTAAGAGAAAGGCTGAGGCTGAGGAAGCTGCACGCGCTGCTGCAGAGGCTGCTGCTGCCGAGAAGGCTGCACAGGAGGCTGCTGAGGCTGCAGAAACAACTGAGGCTTAATTCTGCAATGGCAGGTTTAGACAACTTGCAGCAGGTAGCCCAGGTATTGAAATCCAACGGTACCGATGGGGAGCTCGTTATGGGCTTCCGCGAAATCGCTCCTGAAGATATCAATCTAAATGAACCGGTGTTCATCGTTTTCGATGGACTGCCGGTTCCTTTTTATATTGAGTCATTCACAAAGAGAGGAAACACCAAGGCTTTGGTACGTCTGACCGACATCTGTTCTATGGAGGATGTCGAGGAGATTGCAGGCAAGGCGGTGTATATTGAAGAGGATAATCTTCCTGAGATGTCTCTTGAAGATGACGGATTTGCAGCGCTGGTGGGATGGATGCTGCTGACTCCAGGATCATCCGAAGACGAGGATATCCTCTACGAAGTCGGAGAGATTACCGACTTCATCGACATCCCGAACAATCCTTGTATAGAGGTAGAAACAGAAAATGGAGCAGTAATGCTACCGCTCCACGAAGATCTGATACTTTCCCTTGATCCGGAAAACCTTGAAATCATAATGCAGATTCCTGCAGGGCTGTTATAGCTCAAGGACTCCAAAACCACAGGTTTCCTATAAAGTATTACATATTGCCGTTTGCTATGTACTCGTTCTTCACATCCTGGTAGAACGCTGCCATTGTCGTGTATATATACGGAATCAACCAGATGTATCCTATTCCAAGAGTGAGGATACCAAGGAGGGCCCAGCCGATGAAGCTCAGATCAAGAAGGAAGCAGCGCATCTTATGGCCCTTCATCATCTTTACACTCAATTTGATGGCCTGGTTGACAGAAAGCTCAGGATAGTCCTTAAGGATGTAAGGAACCAAGGTGTAGGCTACGGCCTTGATGATTCCCGGAACAACCAGGAGAAGAGTCCACAAGAACACATAAATACCCATCAGGAGCATACCGCCCACATATCTGAGGACGCGTGCGAATCCGATTGAGAACATATTGGATGTAATCCTGTTGTCTCCATCCAGATAAAGTTTGTTGAGGGAATTGTAGTAACCCACACTCACAGGCACTGAGACAAATGTCGAAACCAACATAGTTCCCACAAAAACCACAAAGAACAGTGTCATTTGAGATTCAGGGTCTGCCAGTGCTGTGAGAGGCTGTACGATAAGCTGAACTACAAACGAGATCAGATACATCACGATAGTAGCCACAACAACCGGAGCCCAGTTGCCGTTCAATGCGGCCAGAGCTGCATTTTTGTATTCTTGATTGGTTTTCATAATAGTTTGATATTTATTAGGTTATTAGTATTCAAGAGTAATGTAAGTATACAATTCATCCAGACAGAAATAAGCCGGCACTTCTGGCTTCGAAGTGATTATCTCAAAATCAATATTATCCACTGCTCCGAGCTTAGAGAGGTCAAACTTAGACCAGGTTGTCATAACTGTGTCCCTCATCGCATTGCTCTCGGCAAGTACAATCTCTGCCTTACCAGTCTTGACACCGTTCGAATAGCCTGTAGCGGAGAGAACCATCTTGTCTCCGGGAACAAACTTTTCCTTCACTGCCTTGACTACCTCGGTAGTGTTTGTCACATAGCACACGAGTGGAACACAGGTTCCGTATTCGGGCATAGTAAACATAAAATCACGCTCAGGCATAACCGAAATGTCCTTGCTCTGATAATATACCAGATAATTATTTGCTATCTGAGTTGTGTCAGCAGCACGGTATGGAGTCTGGACACTTCCCTCCTTCTCCTTGCTGGAAAATGAAGACAGGATAAAACCACCGAGAGCGCGGGTCTTATCCTCATTCAGCTTGGAAAAGAAACCGATATAACTGCCCCAGCCCAGTACAGACTGATTGGTCTGATCAACATACTGCTTGCTGAAAAATATGCTGTCTTTCTTGAAAGACGGGTCTTCCGCGACGTCGATATAGTCAAAAGTTGCGACGAGCGGGAAAGAACTTTTGTTAGTGGAGTCCTTAAGGCAGGACGCCAGCATCAATGTTGTTGCGATAAAAAATAGTATTCTCTTCATATTCTTATAATTATATTTCTATTTCTGCTACGAAAGTGGCAGGGCCTGTAAGCCAGACTTCTGTTACCGGCCAGCCGGCCGCCTTGAAGTCCACCGCAAGGCTGTCGCGCTTCGCCTGCACTTCGTAACGCACTGTGCCATCTTTATCTGACGAAGGCTTCAGGCCGTGCTCATATGCAGCTATGCAGGAAGCCACGATTCCTGTGCCACAGGCATAGGTCTCATCCTCGACGCCCTTTTCATATGTCCTGACTTTGACTCCGTTTTCCGACAGCTCCACGAAATTCACGTTCACTCCGACCGGAAGAAATTCTGCAGCACCATAACGGATTGTACGTCCTTCCGAGACTATGTCATAATGCTCAAGGTCATCAACAAAACGCACATAATGACGTGTTCCTGTGTCCAGGAAATAGCCGTCGGCCTGGATCTGAACTCCTTCCAGAACAGAATGTCTTGATATGACCTCCACATCCTTCATCTTCAGACGGACTGTCTTTTCCTTGCCCGAAGTTGCAATTATCTGAGCTGTATGAAAGCCGTCAGCTGCCTCAAAGTCAAAGTTCTCAATGCCCCTGTCTGCGGCAAAGGCAACTATGCAGCGGCCACCGTTTCCGCACATCATACCTCCTGAGCCGTCAGAGTTGTAGTACACCATCCTGAAATCGTATTCCGGACTGTTCTCCAACAGCATAAGGCCATCGGCTCCGACACCGTAGCGTCGGTCGCAGATGTCCGCTATCTGCCTTGGCTCCAGTTCTATCGATCCGTCTCTGTTGTCAGCTATCAGGAAGTCGTTTCCTGCGCCCTGATATTTATATAATTTCATCTTCAAGCAGTTCTGCAAGGAGCTTCACTCCTTCTGTAATCTTCTGGGGTGTCATAAACGAGAAGTTCATTCTCATAGTATTCCTGCCGCTTCTGTCCGGGTGGAAGAACTCACCTGCCACATAGGCAACTCCAGCTGAAAGGGCCTTGTCATAAAAAGCCACAGCATCAAAGCCTTCCGGCATAGTAAGGAAGAGAAAAAGTCCTCCTTCAGGATGAGTCCAGGACACTCCTTCAGGCATATATTCCTCAAGCAACGAAAGAAGAAGGTCACGTTTACCTTTATATAAAGCAATAGTCTTCAGGAGGTTCTCGTCCAGTTTGCCGCTTTCAAGGAACTCTGCTGCCACATACTGGTCAAACACCGGAGGGCAGAGGTCAAGCGACTGCTTGCACACATAGATCTTATCCAGGATGTCCGGATGAGCGATCGCCCAACCGAGCCTGAATCCGGGGGCGAAGATCTTCGAGAACGAGCCCAGATATATAACCCTGTCAGGATCAAGCGAGTACAGCGAAGGTATATGCTCACCTTCGTACCTGAGCTCGCGGTAAGGGCTGTCCTCGACTATCAGGAAGTCATATTTCTGAGCCAGGGCAACCAGCATCTGCCTCTCCTCCAATGTCAGGGACTCTCCGGAAGGATTCTGGAAGTCCGGAATCATATAGAGGAACTTTATCTGCTTACCCTCGGTCTGTACCTTAGCGATTTCCGATTCGTAGGCCTGCCTGAAAGCATCAAGATCTTTGCAATGGCTTACGCCTCTTACATCAGCACGGTAGGACTTGAATGACTGAAGAGCTCCCAGATAGGATGGGCTCGAGGTCAGTATGACATCACCCGGATCCACCAGCACTCTTGTGCAGACATCAATTCCCTGCTGGGAAGAAGAAGTGATCTGCACGCGCTCCACTGGGACTCCGCAGCGCTTTGCCACCGCCTCGCGCAGCTCGGTAACTCCCTGAGTAGCACCATATTGAAAGGCCTTTCCGCCATATTTATCTATCACCAGCGACATAGTGCTGCGGATGTCCTCCATCGGGAAGGTCTCCGCGGACGGATAGCCGCCGGCAAAGGAATATATGGAATTGAGGTCCACCTTCTTGAAGATATCCCTCACGGGAGACCTGAAAAAAGACCCCACATCCTCTGAAAATCTATATGCACTCAATTCTCGCATCACGCAAAACATTAACACTCAACACCTTAACCAATATGCCTGACGTCAAAATGCAGCAGGCATAATACGTAATCATCTGACAATCCAACACTTACGCTTCACTTCTATCGGAGCAGGTCTTCGAGGGTGATTGAGCCCGATGTCTTGGCGTCGCGGTACTTCACGATCACAGGGCAGTAGAGGTGAACTCCCTGCTCCGCACCAGGTCCCTTGGATATAGGGCGGCTTCCCGCCACCACGACCGCGCCCTCAGGCACGACCATCTGGCCGTTTTCGTTCGCACGGATATATTCACCTGTCGTTGCATCGAATATCGCTGTAGAGGCGTTGATTATCACGCCTGTGCCGATCACCGCATTCTCCTTGACGATGGTTCCCTCATATATACCGCAGTTGCCGCCGATGAACACATTGTCCTCGATGATTACAGGAAGCGCTCCCACCGGCTCCAGCACTCCTCCAAGCTGCGATGCCGCTGAAAGATGCACGTGCTTTCCCACCTGAGCGCACGAGCCCACAAGGGCGTGCGAGTCAATCATTGTGCCCTCGTCCACATATGCACCTATGTTGACATATGCAGGCGGCATCATAATCACAGACGGTGCGAGGTATGCACCTGCGCGTACGCTGCTTCCGCCCGGAACGATACGCACACCGTTCTGAGCTGTAAACTTTCTTGCCGGAATAGTGTCCTTGTCAAAGAAGGAGAACTGTCCCTGGGTCATATCTGTGAGCTGACCCAGACGGAAACCTGAAAGGATGGTCTCCTTGATCCAGGAATTGACTTTCCACTGGCCGTCTACCTTCTCGGCCACTCTGATCTCGCCTGCCTCAAGAGCGGCGATCGTACTATAAAATTTTTCTTTCTCTGTCATATTATCGTCATCCCCGACCTGATCGGGGATCTATATTACATCAAACCAAGATCCCTTACAGTCTCAACCATAAGGTCATACGTACTCTGCTGCGACGGCACCAAAGGCAGACGAAGTTCGTTCTCAATAAGCCCCATTGCCGACATTGCCGCCTTTGCTGGAATCGGGTTGCTCTCTACAAAGCAGTTTGTGAAAAGCGGAGTCAGCCTTGCATTCATCTGCTCGGCCTTCTGGAGCTCTCCCTTACGGACTGCACCCACAAACTCAGCCATCAGCGCCGGCGCGACATTAGATGCCACGCTGATGATGCCGGCTCCGCCCTGCTGCATCATCCAGAGGGTGTCATCGTCGTTGCCGCTGAGCACCTGGAAGCCTTCCGGAGCGCCCGCAAGGATAGCCTCTATCTGTTCACGGTTGCCCGACGCCTCCTTTATAGCGACAATATTCGGCACTTCCGCAAGTCTGAGAGCTGTCTCTGCTGTCATATTGGCGCCTGTGCGTCCGGGAACATTGTACAGCACGATCGGCTTGTCAGTCGACTCTGCCACTGCCTTGAAGTACTGGTACTGTCCCTCCTGAGTCGGCTTATTGTAGTAAGGTACGACTATCAGGAATGCGTCCACACCATAAGGCTCGAGCATCTTCATACTTCTGATTGTGTGCTGGAGAGAGTTTGTTCCTCCTCCCACAACTACAGGAACTCCCCTGGAATGTTCCTTTGCGATCTGAAGGATCCTGATTCTTTCCTCGTCCTCAAGACAAGGGGTCTCTCCTGTTGTTCCAAGTGGCACGAGGAAGTCGATTCCAGCCTCTACCTGCCTGTCTACCAATGCAGCAAAAGCATCATAATCTACCTCGCCGTTCTTGAAAGGAGTTATCAGCGCTGTTCCACAGCCGGTCAAATCTATATTATACATTTTGTTCATCAATTTTCATTTAGAAAAAGATCCTTGAATTCGTGTACACCTGTCAGGTTCTCTACCCTGAGGGCAGCCTCCACGGCTCCGGCAGCGAAGCCCTTGCGCGAGAATGCCTCGTGAGTGAGCGTGATACGGTCATTGAGACCCTCGAAACCTATGGTATGAATGCCAGGAATCTCACCGCAGCGCACTGACTGGATGTCTGTCTTCACACCCATATTTCCATCCACGATGTCAGCCAGGGTCTTTGCTGTTCCGCTCGGTGCATCAAGTTTGTGGCAATGGTGCATTTCCACCATATATGGACTATAGCCTCCAAAGTCAGAGAGGAGCTTTGACATATAGTCTGTCACCGCAAAAAGTACATTGACGCCGACAGAGAAATTAGTGGCCCAGATCATCGGAGTGCCGCATTTCTCGAAATATGCCACGACCTCGTCCTTTATGTCAGCCCAACCTGTGGTTCCCACCACTACTGCCTTGAAGTTCTCTGCCAGGAACCTGTAGTTCTCTCTGAAGGCAGAAGGAGTAGTGAAGTCAATGCACACACACTCCTTTGCAAGAGCCTTGTCGGTCTGGGTGACCGCCTCTGTCCATCCTGCGTACTCCAGCCCTCTGTCAAGGATGATCTGCTCGATCATCCTTCCCATTTTTCCGTATCCGCTTATATATAGTTTCATAATGTTTCCCTTCTTTAGAACTGTTCGAGTTCCTCCTCCACCTCGAAGAGATGGTAATGAAGATCCCTTACAACCTCTGTAAGTTCCTCTCGATCAACAACGAAGCTGATGTTGACAAATGAAGCGCCCTGTGAGATCATATATACGTTAGTCCTCTTGAGCGGAGCGAAAGTCTTCTTGAGCATACCGTTCAGACGGACGATGTTCTTTCCGATTACAGACACCTGCGACTTGTCCTCATCCACAATCACCTCCGCGAATTCCGAGAGTTGCGCCACCACCGCGTCGACCTTCTCGGAAGCATCCACGGTCACCGAGATGTTGGCCTCCGATGTACTGATGAGGTCCACCGACACCTTGCTTTCGCTGAAGATTTCGAACACCCTGCGAAGGAAGCCGGATGTGTTGATCATCTTCATAGAGAAGATGTTGATCACCTTGATGTTCTCCTTGAACGACACCGACTTCACTCCGTCTTCGATAAGCTCGTTACGAAGGATGGCAGTGCCCTTGCCCGAAGGATTCATCGAGTTGAGGACATATATAGGGATATTCTTCTTTACCGCAGGCTCGATTGTGAGCGGATGAAGGACCTTGGCTCCGAAATGTGCCATTTCGGCTGCCTCCTCGAAGGAGATCTTCTCAAGATATTTGGTATTCTGCACTGTCCTCGGGTCTGCTGTGCGGACTCCGTCAACGTCTGTCCAGATCTCGATGCGCTCAGCGTCAATAGACATACCGATGAGCGAGGCCGAGTAATCGGAACCGCCTCGTCCGAGGACTGTCTGCTCGCCGGACATATTAGATGCGATGAATCCCTGGGTAATCACCGCATCCATACCCTTATAGGCCTCTGCAACAATAGGAGGTACACGCTTCTCGATCTCTTCCACTATAGGATCTCCCTTAAGGTACTCGTCGTTGGTCACCATCATCTTGCGGGCGTCGATGAAGTTGGTCCTTATGCCCTTGGCATTCATCGCAAAGCATATGATGGTTGAAGACAGGAGCTCTCCGTTTGAAATGATGATGGCCTTGTTGCGGTCAGAGAGTTCCCCTACTGCACAGACTGCATTCACAAGGCTCTCAAGCTTGTCACAGATCGCATTGACTCTGGCTACAGCGCTTTCCTTCAAAGCGGGACTCTGCTCCAGAAGGTCAGAGGCAAGATTTACGTGACGGGTTCTGAGCTCCTGCATCAGCTGGGATGTAAGATCGCTGTCGCTTGATGCAGCCGCATCTGAAATCCTATACAAAAGGTCTGTCACCTTCGACAGAGCTGACACTACTACTACCGGCTTCTGATCCAGTTTGCCACCTATGATGAAGATGGTTCTGGTGATCGCCTCGAAATTTGCGACGGAAGTGCCGCCAAACTTCATAACTATCATAATATTTCTTTCTTAATATGTTCGTACATATGCACATAATTGCTGATTGCCTGGTGGAGGTCCTGCAGCTTTATGTGTTCGTCGTCGCGGTGGGCGACCAGGATGGATCCCGGGCCGCAGAGGATCTTTCTGCGGAAGTTGGTAAGCTGTGGAGCATCACTTCCGAATGCCACAGGCTTTGTCGGGAAGCCCTCAAGGGTTTCGTATCTTGTCGGAGTGTCTCCTCCAAGAGCCTTGACTGTCATCATTCTCTGCCACATTGCCACTTCCTTTGCCACTACATCCGACCCGTCCTGCACCTTCGGTCTGCCGAAACGCAGCTTGGCCTGCGGGCCCGCAATGTTCTTCATTATGCTTGACACCATCTCATCAGACTCAAATGTCGTGCGGAAGTACACCCTGCAGGTGAGTCTGTCGCTGAGGATATTCTGAGGATTGTCGCTCTGCAGCTTTCCTATGTTCCAAGTAGTCTCACCCAAGATCTCGTCATACGGGAAGCCTATGCTGCGAAGGGCATTTACAAAATCATTGAAGAGTTCCACTGCGCTGATGCCATACTGGGGATAGCCTGAATGGAAGGCCTTGCCCTCGAAAGTCACTTCAAAGGCCTTGGTTCCCTTGCTGGCTGACGCCATACAGTTGTCAGTCGGCTCGCCCACAACCAGCCACTCGGCACCTGGATGTTGTTCTCTGAATGCTTTTGCTCCGAACGAGCCTGTCTCCTCCCCTGCCAGAAGCAGCAGGCCGAATCCGTCATATCCCTTCGACTCGAGAATCCTGCAGGCCTCGTACATCGCATAGATCTGCCCCTTGGCGTCGCAAGTGCCACGGCCCGACATCGTTCCGAGCGCCTCGTCGAAGGTCGGAGGAATATATGGGGGTACTGTGTCCATATGGGTACAGAACACCACCCGCGGCTCCCCCCAGGAGAAAAGAAGATTGGCAGTGCCATCCCCCACCTCAAAGCGTTCCACAGTGCATCGCTCAGTCGCAAGCCTCTCCTGAAGAAGGTCCGCCAGAGCAGCCTCCTTACCCGAAGTCGAATCGACATTTAGAATTTCCACAAACCATCCCATAATCTGCAAATATACACAAATAATCAACGCTATACTCCAAAATAAGCTGTAAAGTTGACCCCTCCCGCTGACTGTGCGGCATTGACATTACAAAAAAGTCAGGTAACGCTACCTGACTTTCCTATATATGTAAAGTTCGTGTATTTCACGGTCATAACCTTCCTCGACAATCGGCCCCTGGGACATACCGAGGACAATCTGCGTTCCTCGGTTGTTGAGGACCACCAGGTCATCATTCTCCGGGTCAATTGAAAGGCCTTCGATTTCACCGGCACGCCTGAAGTCGCTCATTTCGCGCAGCAGCTCAAGCCTTCCCGCTTTTGCACCGCCTGCGACTTTGCCTCTTCTCCTGACCGGCTTGCCGTCAGCATCCAGCTTGACGCTGAACGGAGTCTCTTTCACGACCTCCTCGCCATCTACAAGGCCTGTATGCGGGACATCCGACACATCGGCTATATATATGTTATCCGGGATATTCCACATCGCCTCACCATCATCAGCTGCGAAAAGCATCTTGCCGTCGGCGACAAAGATTCCCTGCGTCCAATACGGCATCGGGCGACACTGCATCTTAGTGTGATACGCACCAGTCTTCAGATCATAGGCATAGACATATCGGCTGTCCACCCAATCGCACATCCACACAAGCTCCTTATCACGGTCTATGCATATTCCCGACACCTCCACCTGTCCCGATTCCGGGCTCCACGGTAAATCGCGCTTCCATTCCAAAGTCTCAGCGTCATAGACAGAGATGGCTATATTGAAGCCTCTGCCGTACTCGAACTTCTCAAGACCACAGAAAATCTCACCATTATATATATCGATATCCCCGAAATGGTTAGCCAGCTCGGGATTCTGAAACGGCTGCGTATTCTCTGCAACAAGGTTTCCATCCTTGTCATATTTATATATAGCCGTAGTCGACGACACATAGTAATAGTTCTCGTCTATCGCTATACCCTGTCGTCCCTTCACCTCAATGACTTTCTTGAGTTTATATTTCCTGCCGATATGCTGGGCGTCGGCCGAAAATGCCGCCAGCGCGACAGCTATGCATATGATCAGTTTCTTCATACAACAGCATCAATATTTATTTGCTATCCACATCTGAAGGAAACGGTCAGACACAGAATAGACCTTCATTCTACCATTTTGGCGATATGTTACCATCTGCAGATTCAACAATGTCCTTATGGCATTCTGGACCGCACTTGGAGACTGCAATGAATGTCTCCTGACAAATGCAACAGATGTCACTTCTGAAGCTTTTACATCTTTTGCAATGGCTATCAACGTCTCCTTCTGAGTGTAGTTAAGGAGAGAAAGTTGAGTGAGGAAAGAGTGCTCCTTATCCTGTATGATTTCGTTGACTGCCTCATCTATCAAGCTTTCAGTGACAATAACATCGGGGGCACAATACGCATATATATTATGCAAAGTCTGGTGCACATAATATGTATGGCCTTCAAACATATCATATAAGTACTCACAAGCCTGCTTATCTGGCACATTCCTGCCTGACTCCTCAAAACATTGCCTCATAAAAGCGACATAGACCTGCTTGTCGATACAGTCGAGATACATCTGTTCAACACTGTTATAGAAAGGCTTGGCTGGAGAATTGAACATATTCTCCAAAGTATGTCTGTCGCTTCCGGCGAATATGAAACGGCAGTTGTTCATCTTCTGGATGTGTGTGCGAAGCAAGGCCTCTACATTCTGTTCAGGGTATTTTCCGATCTGCTGGAATTCGTCTATCGTGATAACACAAGGCCTATCAGCATTCTCAAGATAGTCGAAAATCTCCGAAAGAGTCATATCTGGCATTCGGATGTCTCCCAGCCTCACATCAAAAGACGGCAATCCAGTCAAAGCGTCATAGCCAAAACTACCAGACAATGATTTAAGCATACCGATAAAGACATCCAGCACCATCTTCCCTTTAGGAACAAGACTGGTATATATCTCCTTACCTAACAGGAGTACAAACTCACGCAGACTGGTGGTCGAGTAGATATCGACATAGAAGGTGTGGAAATCTGCTGAAACTGTACCCTGCTGATACAGGTGGCGCACCAGCTGCGTCTTTCCCATTCTTCTTGGCGATGTCAGAAGAACATTGGACTGATTATTAATGCATTTCAGGAGCTTATCCGTTTCCTTCTCTCTGTCACAGAAATACTTATCAGGGATAACACCATTTATCACAAAAGGATTGAACATAGTCTTCACTTTTTGCAAATCTAATTATAAGATTTTAATTATACAAATCTCATAATGGAACCTGTCGCAATAATGGGAAAAGTCCTTGAGCACACCTTCTGCCTCTTCAACACCTTGCTTAATCAGCAATATATCTTCCAATTGCTTTAAATGCTGCTACTTTTTCTTTCGAGTCAGCTGATAGTATAACTCCCTCACTATGACAACTGGGGAGGTGATCAGAAGTATCAGGCACCAGGTCTGCCAAGACAGGGGCTCGGTCCTGAAGACTTCACCGCCGACCTGCACCATAACGATGGTCACGATCAGGATAAGAGCCATAATGCCTGTGAATTTCCTGTTCTTGCCCAGGCCTTCAAAGACAGACTTGTCTTTGCCTATGACCCTCGCATTGAACATATTCCACCAGTTCAGGATCATATATCCGGCAAAGAATATGGTAAGATTCACAGGAGCCAGCAGTGCGATGGAATGATTCATTCCCCATAATACGAAGGTGCAGAGAAGGAACACAAGACCGCCAAAACCAAAGATAGACTTGGCCAGGGACGGGTTGATGATGAACTCCTCACGATTACGAGGCTTGTCAAGGAGCACTTTTTCATCTGCAGGTTCCGATGCAAGGGCAATGGCCGCCAGGGAGTCCATAACAAGATTGATCCAAAGGAACTGTGTTACTGTAAAAGGCATTTCCACACCCACCAGAGGTCCCAGGACTGCAACCGCGCAGGCAGACACATTGATGGACAACTGCAGGAAGAGGAAATTCTTGATGTTCTTGAACAAGGACCTTCCCCACTTGATTCCTGTAACTATCGATGGGAAAGCGTCATCCAAAAGAACGATGTCTGCAGCTTCCTTGGCAACGGAAGTACCCGATCCCATAGCGATACCGACATCCGCGTGATTAAGAGAAGGAGAGTCATTGACGCCGTCACCTGTCATCGCGCAGACATATCTCTTGTCCTGAGCCCATCTGAGGATCTTCAATTTGTCCTCAGGAGTGCATCTGGCGATTACATTCGGGAACTGGCGAGAGCTGACTGGATTTGCCGCAGCAGACTGAAAATCCTTAGCTTCTATAGCCCATATATCCCTGAATCCTGCCTGTCTGGCTATTTCGGTTCCGGTCTTGAGATTATCTCCCGTCATCATAACGACATCCACACCTGCTCCGTAACATTTTTCAACGGCCTGCGCGACATCGGGACGGACAGGGTCTTCGATATACCAAGTACCGACATAATGACTTTCAGCGATTACTTCTCCTTTTTCAAGCCTTGTCTTTATGGCCTCAAAATCAACTCCACCGAGCACAGCTGCAGAGATAGCTCTTCTGCCACGTGCCTGCTGACTGGCCACCTCGTCAAGATAGGATTCGCAGTTGATAATCCTTGACACAACTTCGGGCGCACCTTTGACGACCACATATTCATCAGACGACTTCTTGTCTCTGATGTGGCTTACCATATATTTTTTTGAACTTGAGAACGGGATGCACGCGAGGACTTCATATCCTGCTCTGAGAGAAGATGTCTCCTCTTGTCCTATGTCTTTAAGGATGGCTCCCTCTGTGGGATTTCCCAGAACACGGTTTCCGTTTGTCCATTCTGCAGTAGAGTTCAGTGCACCGATGACATTCATCATCTCGCCATTACCTCTGGCAACATCCTTTTCAACGACAGTCATACAGTTCTGAGTCAACGTACCTGTCTTATCTGTAAATATGACATTTACCGCTCCTATCGTCTCGCAGGCGTGCATCTTCTTGACAAGATTGTTTTCCTTGGCCATCGTCTTCATAGAGAATGCAAGAGCCAGTGTCACAGAAAGAGGCAATCCTTCGGGAACTGCGACAATGATGACCACTACAGAACTCATAAGGAACTGCACCTCCTGAAGGAGAGTTGCCCAAGACAAGACAAATGGGTGTGAACCGAAGGCCCAGTCCCAGTGAACGAGGTTCAAGATGACGAACATCAAGGATGCGACTGTAAATGCAGCTATGTTTATCTTGCCTGCCAGCTCGTTCAGCTTCTCTTCGAGAGGGGTCTTGTTGTCAGTCTCTTCTGACGCCTGTCTGGTCGTCTTTCCTATCTCAGTATCATCGCCGACTCTGACAGTAACCGCTTCACCCATTCCCTGCTCGACAACAGTACCTCTGAGCAGAATGTTCGGAGCATAGCCTGAACCTTCGTACGGAATGTCCATCGGATATTTGCTTACAGCCACCGACTCTCCTGTCATACAGGCTTCTGCGACCCTCAGGTCGGTCGCCTGATACAATTCCAGATCGGCCGGTATTTCATCTCCGGCACTGAGAAGAACGATGTCTCCGACTACAATCTGGTCCTTGGTGATCTCGACAACAACTCCATTACGACGGACCTTGACCGGCTCAAAATCCTTGTCAGACTTCATAGCATCAAATTTCTTCTTGGCATCATACTCCTGCCAGAAACCCACCCCAGTCGCTATCAGAACCGCAGCGATGATACCTATAGACTCCGTAAAATCTCCGTGAATAAAGCCAAACACAAGTGAAATACCTGTAGCTACCAAAAGAATAATGATGATAGGGTCTTGAAACTTCTCCAGATACAGCTTCCACCAAGGGGTTTCCTTTGGAGGAGTAATGAGATTTCTTCCGTACAGTTCTCTGCTTCTGAGAACTTCAGCATCACTCAAACCGCGATAATTATAATTGTCAATCATAATGTACTGTCAAATAGAACCTGCAAAGATAGCAATCTGAACATTCATTCACGATAAAAACCAGGAATATCATCAGACATTTCGACCTCAAGACTAATATTATGCCTTTAATGTGATAAAGATTTAGATATCTCCACAAAAAAATAGAGACCATCAAACGATGGTCTCTGAATTTTTGTGGAGATAGTCGCACCACTTTTAACCCCAAATCTGCAATCCCATTCAAATCAAATCTTTCCTAAATCGCTGATATACAACTAAATTTGCAAAACCCCTTTTGCAAATCATTGCACCACTTTGCAAAAATGTGGGTACAATGTGGGTACATTTGCAGATATTTAGTATCTTTGTATTGACGAAAAATTTGAACATTATGGCAGTTTCATTTGTACTTAGAACCCAGAACTCTTCTGGAATGGCGACAATTTTCGCCAGAGTAAGGTCAAGAAAACTTAATCTTGACTACAAAATCGACACTCTTATGCAGGTTGATATCGCTGCGTGGAAGAAATCTCAGACCTCTGCAGAAGCCCTCATCAAATTCCGCAAATCCGCAGACGGACAGAAACTCTACTCAAAACTCGACATCATCCAAGACACCATCGACTCCCGTCTCAAGAAAGGCGAAGCCCTCACAATCGAGCAGTCAAGAAAACTCATCGAGGACATCGTCTATAAAGAAATGAGAGAAGAAGCCGAGCGACAGGAGGCAGAAGCCAAACGCAAAGCCGAAGAAGCAAAAAGAATGACCTTGAACAAATACATCCACACCTATAGAGACGACGTAGTTTCCGGAAAAAGGATGAACGCACACGGAAAGGCATTCAGCATCTCAAGCATCAAGACCATCAAGACATGCATCGTCCAATTCGACGCCTTTCAGGACTTTGTCGGCAAGATATACAACTTCGACGACATCGACCTGAATTTCCGCAACGAATTCCTGGCATATCTCTACACCGAAAAGAAATACAGCACAAACACCGCAGCCAAGTGCATCGAGAACCTCGCAACCATCCTTGGCAGCGCAGTGGCAGAAGGCCACACAAAGAACGTCAAGTTCCAGGACAGAAGATTCAAGACCTCAAGAGTCGAAGTCGATTCAATCTACCTCACCAAGAAAGAACTCCAAGCCTTCTGCAACGCAGACATATCAAAAGAATCCCCAGGCCACGAAATCGCAAGAGACATCTTCATGGTAGGAGTCTACACCGCCCAGCGAGTCTCAGACTACAACAACATCTCAAGAGAAGACATCAAAGTCAACGACGACGGCAGCGTCATCATCCACATCCGCCAGCAAAAGACCGGAGCCACAGTAATGATCCCTGCAAAACCCGAACTCGTAGCCATACTGGAAAAATACAACTACAACCTTCCGCACCTCGCAGACCAGAAAATAAACGACTACATCAAAAGAATCGGGGAAATAGCAGAAATCAACGAACTCATAGAAGTCGAGACCAGCAAAGGCGGCGTAACCCAGAAGACCTACGTACCTAAATACAAACTCATACAGACCCACACCGCCCGAAGAACCGGAGCCACACTGATGTACCTCGCCGGAATGAACGTATTCAACATCTGCGCAATGACCGGACACACCAGCATCAAGATGCTCAAGAAATACATCAAAGCCGACTCCCTGCAGAAAGCCGAAACCATCCTCAGCGACGAAGCATACATGAAATGGTAACACACATGGACAGAAACATCATAGACCGCACACTCGGACTGCTCACAAAGATCTCCTGCGACATGCAGGAGGTCTTAAAATCTGCCCCTATATATAATATAGGTATAGAACGCCTCGAAATCCAACGGATCAAAACCCAATATCCGGAAGTCACCGCCCATCTGCAGAACACCTACTACTTCATCTGTGACAACTGGGAAAAAGCCGAAAGCAACCCCATATTCAGACACGAAATATGGCTGTTCACCAACGAATACAACAAATTCAAAGACACAGTCATCACCCTCGCCAACCACTACGACGACCATCAGGAAGAAGTCGAAAACACCTACGGCGACTGCATGATCATATACGAATACCTCATAGCAGTCCGCAGCTCAGACATCATCTATCAGGAAATCTTCAACAGGATCCAGCAACTGCACAAAGGAACCGAAGAAAGACAAGCAAAATTCAAAGGCATATCAAAAGCCCTCAAAGACTACATCAAAGGCACATCTGACGACTACCTCGCCAGCCTCATCCTCGACAGACAGATCACAGCAGACAACAGACCCCAATGGATCGGACCCAGAAACGAAGGAACCCTCTTCGCAGAACACTTCAAACTCTCACAGAAACTGATGAACTCAGCCTTCCTCTTCACAGACCGCTCCGGCAACCCCTCGCCACTGCAAATGCAAAAAGACAAGGCAAACAACGTCGCAGAATCCTACAGAATATGGCAGATTTTGCAAAAATATCGCATATAACATCATAACCCACCGAACACCCACCGCAATCCCATCGAAACCCATACACCAGACCGGCCCCACCACAGAGCCGGTTTTTTCATAATCCAATCATCCACCGAACACCACCGAAGCCCGTCCAAGTCCCTAACAAATTGAGAAACACATTCTTAAACTCTACCTTTGCAAAAGATAATTATCACATAAAGCGAGTGGCCACTCCTGTTTTACCAACCAATAAACAGGAACACAATGGATGCAAACAAATTATTTCAGGGATTCTGCGAGAATATCCTCAAACCCATCATACAGGAAGCCGTAAGCGAAGCCCTGCCACCACACCTGGAAACCGCCACATCAGCGAAGAAATACTACACAGTCCAGCAAGCCGCAGAAATCGCCAACGTTGACATCTCCACCATCTACAGATGGAAAGGCAAAGGAACACTGACCTTCCTCTATATC
>JAFZED010000052.1 GCA_017560825.1 Bacteroidales bacterium
CGTGGCGTGCGCCGCCTGAACCCTTCTGGCGGATAAGCTTCTTGGTGCTGTACGCAACCTCGCTACGGTCTTTTGACTTAGCTGTTCCCTGACGCTGGTTAGCAAGATACTGCTTAACGTCGAGGTAGATAGCGTGGTCGTTTGGCTGAATGCCGAAGATCTCCTCGTTAAGGACTACCTTCTTTCCGGACTCTGATCCGTCAATTTTGTAAACTGACAATTCCATAGCTTAACCCTCCACAATTACATATGAACCCTTAGCTCCTGGTACAGAGCCTTTTACTACGATAAGGTTATTCTCAGGCATAACCTTGATCACCTCGAGGTTGAACACTGTCACGCGCTCGTTACCTGTGTGACCAGCCATACGCATTCCCTTGAATACGCGTGAAGGCCAAGATGATGCACCGAGTGAACCAGGGTGACGAAGACGGTTGTGCTGACCGTGAGTAGTTCCACCTACTCCAGCGAAACCGTGACGCTTAACTACGCCCTGGAATCCCTTACCCTTTGATGTTCCGACAACGTCTACGAACTTAGTGTCGCCGAATACGTCTGCTACAGAGAGAGTGTCTCCGAGCTTAAGCTCCTGAGCGAAATCCGCCTTGAACTCAACGAGTTTGCGCTTAGGGGTGGTTCCTGCCTTTTCGAAGTGGCCCTTGAGAGCCTTGCTGGCGTGCTTTTCTGAAATTTCGTCATAGGCAAGCTGTACAGCGGCATAACCATCTTTCTCAACTGTACGAATCTGCGTAACTACACACGGACCAGCCTCAATAACGGTGCATGGAAGGTTCTTTCCATCAGCACCGAAAACGGAAGTCATTCCGATTTTCTTTCCAATTAATCCAGGCATTGGTTTTGTTTAATTAATTGATTATAAATACTTTATGCTCCGCATCACATTTTTGCGGGCTGCAAATATACGCATATTATTTTAATTTTCAACACTTTATGGAAAATTTTTGTTGATAACTTTTTTCGAACCCTCTCATTCATAGCCATTTCCACAATCCACCCGTCCCGGACCCCGCTCCTCCGTCATCCCGAGCCATTCCTCCTGTCATCCCGAGCCTGCCGAGGGATCCACTCCTATATATATTAAATAATTATTACTATCTTTGCGCGGATATATTAATAGGTATTATGTTACTGGCAATTTTCGGATTCCTGCAGCTGTCTTTTGCTGACATTCTGGACATACTTCTGCTGGCCCTCATCATATTCATCATCTTCAGATGGATCAGGGGGACATCGGCGATGAGCATCTTCGTTGCCATCATTTCGCTGTATGTGATCAGGGTTGTTGTCTCCGCCTTCAATATGAGGCTGATGACCAACATTATGGAGACCGTACTGGATGTCGGACTCATCGCGCTCATCGTGATCTTCCAGCCGGAGATCAGAAAGTTCCTGATGAGGCTTGGCGGCAGATATATGAGCAGCGCCAAAGGCAGAGCCCTCCTGAACAAAATACTCGGCAAGGAGCGCAGCACCGGAAATATAACCGGAAGCGAAACCGTGAACGACGTGACGGAGGCGTGCAGAAGAATGTCCGAAGACAAGACCGGAGCACTCATCGTGATTGCCCACAACGCTTCCCTTGAGGAAGTCATAAGCACAGGAGACCGTATCGATGCGGGAATACACCGACGTCTGATAATGAACCTGTTCTTCAAGAACTCCCCTCTCCACGACGGAGCCCTTGTCATCGCAGGGAACAGGATTGTCGCCGCACGATGCACATTGCCGATAACAGAAAAGACCGACATACCTGCCAACTACGGAATGAGACACAAGGCCGCAATAGGAATAACAGAAGAGACCGACGCGGATGCTGTGGTGGTGTCGGAAGAGACAGGAAAGATCTCATTCGTAAGCGGAGGCAAGGTGACGCCTATCCAGAACATAAATGAATTGAAGCTCCTTCTGGACAAATCAATGGGAGGAGAATAGAAGAGAAAGACTTGGAAGAGAAAAAGAGAAACATCGACAGAAGACTTGAGCAGAAGATAGGTTTCGACCAGATAAGAAGGATAATATCCGACAGATGCTCAACAGCCTACGCTGTGGAAAGGACCGCGACTGAAACCTTCTCCACCAACCAGGCACACATACGCAAGAGACTGCTCCTGACAGACGAAATGCGCCTCATTATGATGTTTGAGGACGGATTCCCGTCAGGTGGATTCATAGACTGCATAGATTTCCTCAAGCCGCTTGAAAGGAGTTCGTCAGCGATCGACCTGCTGTCACTCCGCAAGCTCAAGACTATGCTGGAGACACTCAGGAAGGTGACTTCATTCTTTGAAGGCATAAAGGACGGAGTGTACCCGAACCTCAAGAGGATGAGTTCACGTATCCTCAATTTCCCTGAAATACAGAGAAGAATAGACGGAATACTTGACCGTTACGGCGATGTGAAGGACACAGCGTCCGACGAATTGTACTCCATCCGCAAATCCCTCAGGGAAAAGGAAGGCACCATTTCAAGGAGGATGACCGCCATCCTGAAGAAGGCACAGGAGGAAGGCATCGTGGACAGCGATGCGGGAGTGTCTGTCCGAGACGGCAAGATGCTCATTCCTGTAAGTGCCGCCAACAAGAAGAGACTTCCAGGATTCATCTATGACGAGTCTGCTACAGGAAAGACTGCTTTCATCGAGCCGGCTGAAGTCGTAGAACTGGACAACCAGATAAAGGAGCTCAAGTTCTCCGAACAGCGCGAGATTGTACGCATATTGTTCGAATTCACCGAATTCCTGCGTCCTTATATACCTGACCTTCTTGACGCAGCCCGCTATCTTGGCGAGATAGACTTCATTATGGCGAAGGCACAGGTAGCGCTTGACTTCATCGCAGGTATGCCGGTCATTTCGGAGGACGGACGTATGAACCTGAGGAAGGCACGTCATCCTCTTCTGGAGAGGGCACTCAGGAAGGAGAAGAAGGAGATTGTCCCGCTGACCGCATCACTGACTCCGGAAAAGCACATATTGCTCATATCAGGACCAAATGCAGGAGGTAAATCCGTGTGTCTGAAGACAGTCGGACTTCTTCAGTATATGTTCCAGTGGGGAATGCTCATCCCTACATCAGAGACATCAGAAATGCTTGTGTTCGACAGGATAATGGTGGACATAGGAGACGATCAGTCGATAGACAACGACCTCAGTACCTACAGCTCTTTCCTTTCGAATATGAAGGAAATGCTTGCCAAGGCCGATGACAAGACCCTCATACTGATAGACGAGTTCGGATCGGGCACAGAGCCTGCAGCAGGAGGTGCCATTGCAGAGGCTATCCTCAGCGAACTCGACAAACGAGGTTCATACGGAGTGATCACCACCCATTACACCAACCTCAAGCTCTATGCTTCAGGTGCAGAGACAGGCGTGATGAACGGAGCTATGATGTTTGATGTGCAGAACATCGCCCCTCTCTTCAAGCTGGAGATGGGACTGCCGGGCAATTCCTTTGCCTTCGAGCTTGCAAGGAAGATGGGAATTCCGGAAACGGTCATCAAGGATGCGGAGGCGAGGGCTGGCGAAGAGTTCGTCGGTATCGAACGAAATCTTCGCAAGATCGCGCGCAACCGCAAGGCTCTGGACGAGAAACTCGAGAGGATAAAGAACACTGACAGGACCCTGGAGAGCATCACAGACAAGTACCAGAAGGAACTCAAGGAGATAAAGCAGCTGAAAAAGACCATCCTTGACGAGGCGAAGAAGGAGGCAGAGGAGATCATCAAGGGAGCCAACAGACAGGTAGAGAGCACCATCAAGACCATCAAGGAGTCGCAGGCCCAGAAGGAGACCACCCAGGAAGCGCGAAAGGAGCTCCAGGACTTTATGTCCATTCTAGCCGCCCGTAAGGAGCAGGAGAAGAAGGACAAGGAAGACTATATAGAGAAGAAGATCCGCCAGCTCGACGCCCGCAAGGAGAGACAGAAGCAGAGAAAGGCCAAGAAGGCAGACGATAGAGAGACACAGGAGATGCTGGAAAAGCAGGCTGAGAAGGAAAGGATCGAAGCTTTCCGCTCAGCACCGGTCAAGGTGGGAGAGAAGGTCCGCGTGAAGGAAAACGGAATGGTCGGAGAAGTGACCAAGGTGTCCGCCAAGGCGGTAGTAGTCGTCATCGGCAACATCAGCAGCAAGATGCCTCTGGACAAGGTGGAGCGAATCACATCCAACGAATTCAAGACCGCTGTGAAGGAAAACTCGAAGCCTGTGTCACTGATCAAGTACGACTCGTCAATATCTGAAAGGAAACTTAACTTCAGCACCGAGATTGACCTCAGGGGCGAAAGACTGAACGACGCCATCGAGAAGGTGACAAGATATATTGACGACGCAGTAATGCTCGGCATCTCAAGCGTGAGGATAATCCACGGAAAAGGAACAGGAGTGCTCAGGGACGAGATACAGAAGCTCGTACGCACTATGCCGGGAGTGGCAAGCGCAAGGGACGAGCACATCCAGTTCGGCGGCACCGGAGTAACGATAGTAACATTTGAATAAATTGATATGAAGAAGATATTTATAGCTTTCTTTATTTCCATAGCTGCTATCACAGGTTGCGGAAGATCTGAAAAAGGCAAGGAAATGGGGCCAGCTGAGACTGTGGAAGCATTCTGCAACGCTCTTGTCAGCGGAGAATATGATGAGGCATTCAGCTTCTGCGACAGCCTGCAGATGCAGTCATATATAAATAATATAAGGACTGCGTTCGGCGAAGCGGCACGTCGCGACAGCAGCGCAGCTGCGATAGCGGCCTCAACCCTGAAGGAAGCCGATATAGAAATCGGTGAAACTGCAAAGGAGCAGGACAAGAGACTTGTAAACTACGCCATAGTCATCAACGAGGAATTAAGGAAAGACAAGGTTGCAACAATGAAGAAGGAGGAGGGAGAATGGAAGATCGAGGCAATCACAGACAGAATATAGGAAAACAAGGAGAAGAAATAGCCTGCAGCCTTCTCAGAAGTATGGGTCACACCATCCTGGAGCGCAACTGGAGAAGCGGACATCTGGAAATAGACATAATTTCATTCGACAAGGATGGAATACATTTTGTGGAAGTCAAGACCCGCAGCAGGAACATCCAGGCACCGCCGCAGGAAAATGTGAACAAGACCAAGCAGAAAAGGATAACCTCTGCAGCCCTTCGTTTCCTGAACTCGGACAACGGGATTCCTTACGGCAGCCACGAGTGTCACTTCGACATAGTGGCGGTGACGTTCGAAGGAAGCGGCTTCAGCACAGAGTGGATACCGCAGGCATATATACCTATATATTTATAATACAAACTGAAACCAATGGATATAAAGAATTGTTATTGTGTGATAATGGCCGGCGGAGTGGGCAAGCGTTTCTGGCCCCTCAGCAGGACCACGGTTCCAAAACAGTTTCTTGATGTTGCAGACACCGGGGAGACCTTCATCAGAAAGACTTACAACAGATTTCTGAAGATTGTTCCGGAAGAGAACATCCTTATTGTTACAGCAGACAGGTACAAGGACCTGGTAAAGGAACAGATACCTGAAATCAGCGATGACAATCTCCTTCTGGAGCCTTACAGCAGAAACACTGCACCCTGCATCGCTTATGCTACATACACCCTTCTGAAAAGGAACCCGCACGCTCACATAATCGTAACCCCTTCCGATCACCTCATCGGCGACGAAGATATATTCACAGAAACCATCCTGAACGCATTCAGATATGTTTCAGACCACGATGTTCTGATGACCCTCGGTGTTGTACCGACAAGACCGGACACCAACTACGGCTACATCCAGGCCTGCGGTGGAAGGGATGCATACAAAAGCCAGGAGCCTATGCCGGTAAAGACATTTACCGAAAAACCTGACAAAGCCTTGGCACAGGTACTGATCGGCACAGGGGAATTCTTCTGGAACTCGGGAATATTCCTCTGCAAGGCAGATGTCATCAGGCAGGAGATGGAAGAACACCTTCCTGAGGTCACCAGATTCTTCACAGGTTGGGAATCGGCCATCGGAACAAAGCTGGAGAGGGAATTCATTCTCAAGGCATATACGGACAGCCTCAACGTCTCTCTCGACTATGGCCTTCTGGAAAAGACGGAAAGGGCGTGGATCTACCCTACTTCATTCGGATGGCAGGATGTAGGTACCTGGGAGTCCCTCTACAACTTCATTCCAGGAAAAGACAAGTCAGAAAACGCTATAGTTGCAGACAAGACCTTACTTGAAGCAACATCCAACACACTGGTCATCTCTAAGGAGAAGAAAAAACTTATTGCCATAAAGGGACTTGAAGACTTTCTTGTCATAGACACAGACGACGTGCTGGTCATCTGCCCAAAGGACGACAGGAAATTCAAGGACTTCATCTCAGGCATAGCAATGCCGGACTACGAAAAATACAGATAAAACAAAGGAATATATGGAGAAAAGAATACAGGCCGACCTTGTGGCGGCAATGAAGGCAAAAGAGACAGTACGTCTCGCATCACTCAGAGCAATCAAGGCAGCAATACTGCTTGCCAAGACTGCAGAAGGCGGTAACGGAGAAGTGAACGATCAGGATATCGTAAAGATCATCCAGAAACTTGTAAAGCAGAGAAAGGAAAGTGCACAGCAGTACATCGATGCAGGACGTCCTGAACTTGCAGAGAACGAACTTGCAGAGGCTGGCGCAATGGAAGTTTACCTTCCTAAACAGCTCACAGAGGCGGAGCTTGAAGCAGAACTCGCAAAGATCATCTCCGAGGTAGGCGCTTCAAAGCCTCAGGATATGGGAAAGGTAATGGGAGTTGCCACAAAGATGCTCGCAGGACTTGCTGACGGCCGTGCCATTTCAGCTACCGTCAAGAAACTTCTTGCATAATCAAGACTTTTGAACCTTATTGCGGTACTCAGTAGGTGACATTCCGTAGTTCTTGCGAAAGACCCTGTTGAAATAGGTCACATTGAGAAATCCGCACTCACGAGCGACATCAGAAACACTTGTCAGGCCTTGTCCAAGAAGGGACGAGGCTTTTTTCATTCTCTCCAAGTTGATATAATCGGTAAGTCCTGTACCAAAATGTCTCTTGAAGAAGAGGCAGAAATAGGTCCTGTTCATTCCTGCGTATTCAGAGATTTCATCAAGAGTGATTCTGTTCAGCAGGTGGCAGCTTATGTACCTTTTAATCCTGGTCACCTTATCCTCTGCATTCACATCATCATAAAGCACCGCATCAGTGATAGGATAGAAGTCTGCAGAAGTCTTGAAAAGTTCGATCAGTTCGATGATTTTAAGGGGTTGGACGCTTGGATGACAGGTCTTCAGATCAGCCATCAAGGACGACATTCTCAGCCATTTCTTTCCCTTTGCAGACATAGCTGACTTCATTTCCTTAAGCTTGAGAACGACTTCTCCCAAGGTCCTGAAGACAGTCAGAAGTCCGTTCAGCCAGGTCTCTCCAAACTTCAGGACGGACGCATCTATATTTTCATTATATTCACCACCTAAATCCTGCGCCAAGAAGCTATATGAGATCCTTGGAGGAATAATTATCAAGTCTCCATCATTAAGGACTCTCAATCGGTCTTCCAGGATGTAAAGTCCTGCTCCTGACTTCACATAGATCAAGGTCCAATACTTATTAGTCTTTTGTGTTTCAGAGGATTGCGCAATAACATCCATTCCTCCTTGCAGATAAGAAAGCTGTGCCATAGAGTTAGTTTAATAATGCAAATATAGTATAATTTATGCAGAATATTGTTCAACCTTACAATAATTTAGCACAAATCGACAAGAAAAGGTATCCAAAGGCTATAATTTGCACTATTTTCACATTACTATAAAATGAGGTAAAGGGATGGAGACAAGACAGTTTCATTTGAGTAGTAAAAGCTTTTACCACACAATTGAAGTTATTCACAGATTTATGCTGCAAATGCGAATTTCTTTGAAAACATTTTTTTATCTTAGTCGGACAATTCTAAACTAGACCTTGACAAATGTCTGAAAAGCGTGCAAAACTTCGCAAGGTAATGACTCCGGTGGATGTCTGGGGCCTTGCTCTCGGCGCCATCATCGGATGGGGCTGCTTCGTGCTTCCCGGCACAACATTTCTTCCAAAGGCAGGACCTGCCGGAACGGCTGTAGGTATGCTCATAGGAGCCCTGCTGATCATTGTGATTGCCATAAGCTACGGCTATCTGATCAAGAACTACCCCCTGAGCGGAGGCGAATTTGTCTACACTAAAGTAGCGATAGGCAAAAGAAACGCTTTTGTGTGCGGTTGGGCTATGATCCTGGCCTACTGGAGCCTCATCCCGCTCAATGCCACAGCACTTGCCCTGATCAGCCGTTATCTCTTCCCTGGCATCGTCCAGCAAGGCTTCCTCTACGAAATTGCCGGCTGGGACGTCTATGCAGGTGAGGTAATATTAGCCTCTGCGGCCATCATAATTATGGCACTGATCAACATCAGGGGCATAAAACAGGCTGCGTGGATGCAGACAGCCATAGCCCTGACACTTGTAGGATGTATCCTCATCATAGTGTTCCTGGTATTCTGCAAATCGGATTGGAGCAACCTTGCTCCAGGATTTCCTGACGGTAGAAGGTGGTGGAAGGGTGTTTTCAGTATCGTAGCTATGGCTCCGTGGGCATTCATTGGCTTCGACTGTATCCCTCAGAGTGCGGAAGAGTACAATTTCAGCCACAAGAAATCGACTTTCATAATGATATCAGCCATTCTGGTGGCTGCAATCCTTTACATCGGAGTCTGCGCAGTGACAGCAGTAGGTATAGAGCCTTGGCAGGACCTTCTTGCAAGACGCAACAACTGGCCTACAGGCTTCGTGGTAAGAAACACCATCGGCCTTGCAGGTATCATTGTGCTCGGTGTCGCAATGTTCTGTGCGGTAATCTCAGGAATGAATGCATTCTACATCTCCACATCCAGACTGATGTACGCAATGGCAAAGGAAGGAAGTCTTCCTAAGTGGTTTGGAAAGCTTTCACGCAGATACGGAACACCAGGCAATGCAATCATATTCACAATGGCGATGAGTCTCTTTGCGCCTTGGTTCGGAAGAGAAATCCTCATCTGGATCGTAGATATGACCAGCGTGGGAGCTGCGATCGTATTTGCCTACACTACTGCGTCAGCCGCGATCATCGGAAAGAGGAACGGCAACATAAAGAACACGGTGATCGGCATCATAGGCTGCATATTCTCGCTGTTCTTCCTGTCCCTCCTTGTCATCCCTGGTATGCCAGGCTACCTGTCATTCCAGAGCCGCGTGGTGCTTCTGGTGTGGATCGCCATTGGTGTAGCATTCTATTTCATTATCCGCAAAAGTTATGTTAAAGGACAGAACTGATTATCTTCTGGACATTGATGAAGTACTAGGTCCTAAGGCGGCAAAGAAAGCACCCGGCATAGTCAAATGGTTTCTGAAAAGACGTCTTCACGTCGATCAGATCAACCACTTCGTAATGACAGCAGAACACTACAATGGCGTGGGCTTCTTTGACGATGCACTGAAGTTCCTGGACATCAGCTACAGGATCCGAGGTGAGGAAAACATAGACCTTTCAAAAAGATATATATTCGTCAGCAACCACCCTCTCGGAGGAGCGGAAGCCCTGATCATTGGTTCGATTTTCAGAAGGCTGTATGGCAAAGGATTCAAAGTCCCTTCAAATCAGTTTCTTTACAATCTCAAGCCGCTCAGAGAGTTCTTCGTACCGGTGAGAGTACTGAGCGGAGGCAAGCAGGACAGGGAAATTGTGGAGAGGATGACAGAGATGTTCAACTCTGACTGTCAGTCACTTGTGTTCCCTGCAGGCTTGTGCGCAAGAACATTCAAAGGCAAGATCACGGAAATGCCTTGGAAGAAGATGTTCATTTCCCAGGCACGCAAATACCAGAGAGACATCGTCCCTGTACACATCTCGGGACACAACTCAAAATGGTATTTCTTTCTCAGCTGGCTCAGCAGGACACTCAGGCTGAAGACAAACATCGGTATGCTGTACCTTGTAGACGAACTGTTCAAGCAGGCTGGAAACGAATTCGTGATCACATTCGGCAAGCCTGTCCCATACACAACATTTGACAAGACAAAGACAGACCTTCAGTGGGCTGAAGAGATGAAGAACACCGTAAAGGAACTGTCTCTTGACAACGGATGTACACCTAATATGTAAACCTATGGTACCACCTATCATTGACCCCATCGATGTAGCTCTTCTCAAGAGCGAACTCAACGAAAAGACCTTCCTCCGCAACACAAACAGAGGAAACAATGAAATATATGTAGTCAACAACGAGTGTGCGCCGAATGTGCTGAAGGAAATCGGCCGCCTGCGCGAGGTCTCTTTCAGAGCCGTCGGAGGCGGCAGCGGCACAGCTTGCGACCTGGACCACTTCGACCTCGAAGACAAGGCCTGCTTCCAGCTTGTAGTGTGGAATCATGAAGCTGATGAAATAATCGGAGGCTACAGATTCACACGCTGGTCTATGGCTTCTTTCCACGAAAACGGCCAGCCGTACGTGAACACAGAGCATCTCTTCGACTTCTCTCAGAAATTCATCGACGAGTATTTCCCTTACTGCATAGAGATGGCACGCGCCTTCGTGCAGCCGAAATACCAGTCCGCACAGATGGGAAGAAAGGCTCTTTTTGCCCTTGACAACCTTTGGGACGGCATCGGAGGACTTATTGCTACAGACCCTACTGTAAAGTATCTGTCAGGAAAGGTAACCATCTACAGCTCAAGCCCTGAGCTCAGCCGCAAGGCTATGGTGTACTATCTGGACAAGCATTTCGGAGACAGAGAAGGCCTGATAACCTCAAAGAATCCTGAGACCTGGACTGCCGAGCAGGCTGAAATGTTTGAGGAAATGTTTACAGGCGCAAACTACAAGGAAGACTACCAGATCCTCAACAACTTTGTCAAATCTATGGGAGACACCATCCCGCCTCTGATTCATTCATATATCGGACTTTCCGAGACAATGAAGACCTTCGGAACCACCTTCGACCCAGATTTCGGCGATTGCTATGACACAGCTATGATCATAACAATCGCAGACATCTATAAGGAGAAGTACGACAGATACATATCTTCGTTTAATATATAAGTTTCACACCGAAGAAGATGGTTCGAGGCAAGGTAGGACCGTAGATATATCCTGAATCACGGTCTGCCCCTGAATCAAAATCATCCTGGAAAGAATTGAATATATTCTGAACTCCCGCATTGAGCTGCAGGGAGACGTTTCCGTGCATTTTAAGGTCGTAGGCTGTCTTGAATCCCATATCCCAGAAACCTGGAGTCTCAACTGTGAGATTCTTTTCAATCATTCCTGCGTGATGTTCGATGAGCATACTGCCTGTATACGTACCTGTAAGGGATAAAGTCAAGTCTTTCAATGGATTATATGAGGCCGTCATATAACCGTGAAGATCCGGTGTACGGAACATTTTCCTTGTTGCCTCGACATCATCGCTCCACGAGCGCGCCTCCTTATAGTTCGAGCTCTGCTTTGTGAGTCCTGCCTGAAGCTGGAACACATTCCTCCAGGCGATCTTTCCCTCAAGATTTGCTCCGAAGACCCTGGCTCCCGATTCATTATGTCTTTCCTTGATAAGGACTCCGTTCTCAAATCCGAGTTCCTTCAGTGCAAAGACATCGTCCAGGTCTGTAAAGAAACCCTCCACAAGGACATTTCCCTGCCAGTCACCCCAGCTGTGATAGATGTCAGCAGAAACGCTGATGCTCTGAGATTTCTCTACCTGCAGGTCGTCTGCAAGCCTGATCATAGAGACAGTTCCGCCTACATTATCGATATGAAGGTCCTCATCAAAAGCCTGAGGTGCACGGAAGCCATAGGAGTAGCTTGCACGAAGGTTTATGTTCTCTGTAGGATTGAACCTAAGGTTAGCTCGAGGACTGAATATCACCTTCTTAATGAGATTATGCTTGTCAAGACGACCACCTATGAGCAGTCCCCATCGCGAATTCTTCCATTCGTTCTGAGCGTATGCACTCACGATTCTGACGGTCTGGTCCGTAACCCTGTCATATCCCCACATATTATCCTGAAGGTAATCTTCGTTATATTCGAGGCCGACCGTAAGGTCTGACGGCATAAAGAGGCACTCGGCCATCCTATATATATATTGAGCACCTCCCACCCAGGTGAGGTCATCGGTCTTTCCATATGCGTTCGGATCCATTCCCGCACCGTAGTAGCTGTCACGAGCAATATGCTGGATTGAAGCGAATGTATTGAACCTGTGCTTGTTATCCTTTGAAAACACGTCGAATTTTACGCCTCCCGTGTTGATTCCGTGCTCTGTCTGCTCTGCAATCATTGCCTCGTGAGGAGGAAGATGAAGGTTGTCACCTCCACGTCGGAATTCCTGGAGATGATGGTACTCCGCAGTGACCTTGGAGTAGAGTCCGGTCTTCACATAACCTCGGAAACCTATGGTCTGACCTGAAATCCTTGAAAGTTCTGTAAATCCGTCTCCGTTTGCATCCCAAGCGTCCTTTTCCGTGTTCTGACCGAACACAGCTATGCCAAGCTTATTGTCTTCAGACACGATCGAAGCATTGATGTCTGTCGTGTTGTGCATAGCAGAAGTTCCTCCGATAGAAGTTGTAGTGTGAGAAACAGAAGCTGAGTTTCTTACAGGCTCCTTGGTTATGATGTTGATTGTTCCTGCAATTGCAGATGAACCGAAAAGTGCTGAACCACCGCCTCTCATCACCTCTACCCTATCCACCATATTGGCTGGAAGCTGCTCTATGCCATATACTCCTGCAAGAGCACTGAAGATAGGTCGTGAATCTATAAGGATCTGGGTGTACTGGCCATCAAGACCATTGATCCTGACCTGCTGGAAACCACAGTTCTGACAGTTGTTCTCCACTCTGACACCAGGCTGGAAAGCAAGTCCCTGTGCAACTGTAGTGCTGTTTGTCTTGTTGTAGACATCCATTCCCACCACATTGACCAGCGTCGGAGACATCTTTCTTGTGGTCTCGCTTCGGGTTGCAGAGACAATGACTCCGTCGATCTGGACAAGGTCTTCCTCAAGGACGAAGTTCACCTCATATGACCTTCCTCTCTTTATGTCCACTTCATATGACTGTGTCTTGTAACCTACTGCTGACACCTCAACGGTGAAGCGTCCTTCTGGCACGTTTCTTATCATATAATGTCCTGTGCTTTCGGTAGTTACGCCTATGGTTGTTCCTTTGAGCACAACCACCATATATGGAAGGTGCTCGCCTGTGTTCTTATCGATTATATGGCCGTGGATATGCGCATCTGTATTACGAGCTTCAGCAGACAGCACAATGCACAATGCTGCCACCAAAGCTGAAAATATTCTTTTCATCTTTATGGTTTGATTTAATGGTTATCTGAATAGGATTTGCTGACTGGAGGGTTAAGCCGCAGGCGGTCCTCGAAGCGTATGCACCGGCAGCACCTCACTCAGAGAAGAAGGTGCTTCATATCCGATAAAGATTTCAGATAACGCGAAGAATGGTGTACCGACACAAACTGGATCGACTGCTGTTTCCGACTGGAAATTAGAAAGCATATCGATCACAGCATACTGAGAATCGCTGTGATTATGTTCTGCGGTTCCACCAAGGTGGGAATGGACAATGGATGATCCGTTGACAATGTGGGTGTGCGAAAACAGGCTGATACCTGCAAAATAGCTGCAGAATATCACCAGCAGAATCAATGCCTTATGTGTCCTGTTACGTCCCATATCCAATTGAGGGCGCAAAGATAAGAAAATTTATGAGATTCTTGCAGACTGGATATCCATTCCGGTAGGAGTCTGGAAGACTTTCAGGCCAAAGGAATTAAGCATAGCCAGGACGTGGTCGAAAACTTCCGCCTGCAGACGCTCGTACTTGAGCCAGGTAGTGTCTGCAGAGAAGAAATAAAGCTCTACAGGAAGTCCCTGAGCTGTCGGCTGGAGCTGACGTACTGTCATTATCATATCTGCATTTACCTTTGGATGGTGGCGAAGATAGTACTCCACATAATGACGGAACACATAGAGGTTCACCTCCTCTTTGCCTGTCTCTTCAAAACCCTCCATCCACGGCTGCTGTCTGAATCCGGCCAGTTCCTCTGCCGTACAGAAGCGGACAGTGTTCATATCTATATTTATCGACCTTTTTATTCGGCGTCCGCCGAAATCGAACATTCCACGCCAATTCTGGAAAGAGTCGTTCACCAAGGCATACGGAGGCACTGTTATAATGGTCTTGTCCCAATTCTGCACCTTTACAGTTGTCAGAGTCACCTCTATTACATCTCCGTCAGCACCATATTTCGGCATTGTAATCCAATCTCCAGGACGAAGCATATCATTGGCAATCAACTGAATACCTGCAACAAACCCCTTGATGGTGTCCTGAAACACAAGCATAAGCACTGCTGTACCTGCACCCAGTCCGGTGAGAATTGCTAGAGGATTCTTTCCTATAATCGTGCTTATGACTATGATTGAACCAAAGCAGATCACCACCAGCTTGAGCATCTGATAGAAGCCTTTCAGAGAATGATCCTTCATCTTCTCGTGCTCGCTTGCCAACGAATAAAGTGAAGATATGAAGGTGCATATGAGCTTGACAAAGACTATGATGATGTAGATGCTGCATAACTTAAGCAGTGTATCCAGAAGGTAAGGATCCGGCAGCAGCATAGGTATCAGGGCATAGGCCGCAACAGGCACAATAAGACGGCAGATGTCGTTCAACATCGCGTCATTCAGAAGATAATCATCCCACTTTGACTCTGTCTTGAGAGTGATTTTACGGACAATGGGCACAATCAGTTTTCTGCATATTCCGTCTATTATAAAAGCCACTGCCAATATAGCCAAGACTGCTCCTGCCCTAAGCAGAATCATTGTAAGTCCCTCAGACATACCAAGTTGAAGAAGCCAAGCCGAAATGCTTTCGTAAATCTTTCCCATAGACGGATATATGTTAAATCATAGATATGGAATAGGAGGGAAACAGCTGTTTTCCTCCTATTCCGTTATTTGGTTATGCAAATATAATCAGTTTCTGAATTAATCTGTCAATCTCAGATCTTCAAAAACGATTTTTCAAGCGCCTGGGATATGTTGATCATAAAATCACCCATCTTTTCAAGCTCACTGACAATGTCCATATAGTAAACACTTGTCTGATAGTTCTTTCCGCTGCTTTCAATATCCTCGATTTCTGCCTCACGTAGGTTGTTTCTGAGGTTATTTATGCGGTCTTCCGCATTATATGCATTGGAAATCTGCTCAAGGTCTCCCTTATGTGCAGCCTTAAGATTGAAGATCATCGCCTCATAAGCGTCATTTACTGATGAAACCATATCATCAAGCTTCTTCAATGTATCCTGATCGAAAGCCTTCTTGTGGATGTTCTTTCGCGAGAGAATGCGGCTGATTGATTCTCCTGAGTCTCCAAGCGATTCGAGCTCGCCGATGATCTTGTACATAGCCTTAATCTTGGCAGATGTCTCCTCACTTATGTCTCCTGCCGACACTGAATTGAGGAAAGTGGCGATTTCATACTCGATACGGTCGGATATTTCCTCATATTTCACCAGTTTGCCGCGAAGTTCCTCGAACTTGTCAGGGTCTGATTCCTGAATTGCCGCTCCTGCATATGCGAGGCCGTTCTTCGAGATCTGAGCGAAATGGATGATTTCGTCAAAGGCCTGCTCGGTTGCAAGTTCAGGCGTTGCAAGAGGACCTGCGGAAATATATTTAAGTCTGAATACCTCCTGTTCCTGATTCTTCGGTGCCTTCACAATCCAGACTACAGCCTTCTCTATGAGTTTGGTGAACCAGATCAGAATCAATGTATTAAATGTATTGAAGAGGGTATGGAGCATAGAAAGTCCGTACAATGCTGCTGTCGCATCCGGAGAATCCTGCGCACTTACAGCAAAACCCTCTGCAGCCGGGTTCGGAAGGCCGAAGAGTTCTATGACATTACCCACAAGAGCGAGGAAAGGTCTGAAGAATATCAACGCCCAGATCACTCCGAAGACATTGAATATGGTATGTGACATCGCCGCCCTCTTGGCCTGGGTGTTGCCGACCGATGCAGCAATATTCGCAGTGATTGTTGTTCCTATATTCTCACCCAACACCATAGCACAGGCCATATTGAATGGTATCCAGCCCATACTGAGCATAATGAGGGTAATGGCCATAGTCGCAGACGAAGACTGAAGTACCAGGGTCAGGACTGTACCGAAAACAAGGAATATAAGGACAGATCCGAATCCATAGCCTGACCACGCCTTGACAAATTCAAGCACCTGAGGGGTTTCGTTAAGATCGGGAACGGACTCCTTCATAAACGAAAGTCCCAGGAAAAGGAGGGAGAATCCCACCACAAGCTCACCGATATTGCGCCTCTGGCTCTTCTTTGAATTCGAGCAAAGGAAGCCCACAAGCATCAACGGAACTGCCAGAATGGAAATGTCAGCCTTGAATCCAAGCCAAGAAACGAGCCAGGCTGTCACTGTAGTACCGATGTTGGCACCCATTATGACACCTATTGCCTGTGAGAGAGTCAGAAGACCGGCATTCACGAAACTCACCACCATAACGGTAGTGGCTGAGGATGACTGGATTACAGTGGTAATGCCGAGTCCTGTAAGGACACCTTTGAACGGATTTGATGTCATTGCCGAAAGCAGTCCGCGAAGCTTGTCACCGGCTGCCTTCTGAAGTCCGGAGCTCATAAGGTTCATTCCGTAAAGGAACATACCCAAGGCTCCCAAAAGAGTAAAGATCTGAAGTATTCCCATATTTTATTTAATAAGTTTTTCCACTCTGCACATTTCGTACTCATACTGCTTTGAGCAAGGCTCATAACTATGCGGAATGTATTCGAAAAGCTGGAGGTATGCCTTTCCGGAAGACTTGCTGAAATAAATGTCAAGCTTTACGGAACTGCCTTTATCTACCTCCGACAGGTCAATTGATTCAGGTCTTGATACAAGTGCGGTAGATATTACCGGATTCATTGCCTGCTGGAAGTAATGCTCCTTCTTTCTGTATCTCACTCCTGTCTCTGTCTCCATATAATCTGACTTAAGGGCGAACATAAGGATGATTCCAGCAAAGATCAGGCAAAAACCTGCAATGTTTATTCCGGCGCCTGTAGGGAGTGTAACCAAGGCAGCACCGATGATGATGAGTGAAAGTGATGTAATTATATCTTTTGATGAGCGTACTCTGATGAATGTCTTTTCCATATTTTTTATCATTTAGTGATTGATCATATAACATAAAGGGCGGCATCTTCCATTGAAGGAAAATGTCGCTGTCAGATGTGATATAAAGAATCCTAAATGATGAGTTTGCCCAAAGAGAGCAGCCTGTGCGAAGGCTCTATAAGTGAAGAATGACTTGTTATGGATTTTCTTTGAACGAAAAATCTTATGCCGGCATTTTCTATCCTTCCGGACTTTGCAAACAACATATTATTTCTTTGTGTGCCACCTGTTCTTCTTACTGAAGACTGCACGCGCTGGGAGTTTGCTACTGATGTCTGACGAGGCAGATTGAATTCCTGATCTGTGGAAGAAATCTCTTTGCCGTATGATTCCAGAACGAACGAAATGTCGGTTATGTCATCTATGCAAGCCTGCGAAAAATCCTTGTCGGCACCACCCCAGAAAGCGGCAGCGACAACAGACAGGACAAGATATTTCAATAGTTTTTTCATTCCGGACGCAAATATATACAAAATATCAGAAAGTTATTCCTGTACTATATTCTATGCAATATGAACGGTCAAAATAATGAGCCCTCATTCCCATTCCTACAAACATCTGTCCGGTCTTGAATGGAGGAAGATGATAACGGACCCCTATCCTCTGAAAACTCCTGGCGATGTCCTCTACAAGGCCTGTCTTTTTGAATGTATAGACTCCATAGGCAAAGCTGACAGACAGGTTGGAATAATGAAGATTCTGAATCAGATGCACTGATGTATAGAATGGAGAGTACCCCTGCGGATCTTCCTGACCTCTCAACAGCGCGTCCATCTCCCTGTAGGCATTGTCTGCATAGTTTCCTTCCACACCAAGACCGGTTGAGAGCATTCTGTGGTACCTCCAGGACATTTCCGCTCCGACAATAGCCCTCAGTCTGAACCTGACCGGATAGGCTTCAGGGCCCTTTGCATTGAGTTCCCAGTCACAGCGATGGCCTCCGAATGCCGTGTAAACGTTCCAATTCAAGCCTTTTGGAAAATCCGGTTTTTCCAGTCGGATCCTCTTGTCTGTTTCCTGTGCTGCAAGGTAATATTTCAGTTTCGCTCCGACTGCAGACTGATTGGTACCTAAGTTCGGAACGTGCGTCATACCTGTTGAATGATGAATCAGATAACCAGTCAGGGCAAATTCCCAATGAGGATGAAAACGCACAGCCGCCTCTACTCCGGCTGACAGATCAGCCAGAATCTTCGAGCCTACAAACGCGTTGGCTCTATTGGATCTTGGACTGTATTTATCTGTGCTATAAGACATTCCAAGCTCCAGCACAGGTCCCAATGAGAAAATTCCTGCACGGAAAAAGTCAAATTCTGTAGTAAGGAAAAGATTATAGAAATCACCCAGATTAGTACCGGGTTTTGTGTTCATCGAACCGGCGTTGTCATAGGAAAAACCCAGTGATATACTTGGGTAATTATAAGCGTTAGCCCACCAGCTGCTGTCTGAAGAATGAGTGTCAAATCCGACCTGAACTCCCGTGAGAATGGAGTTGTAGCTGTTCAGCATATCGTTATAAATGTCGTGGGTGTTCAGCATATGCTGGTAACGCACCTGCATAGCCACATTCATATGTTCCTTATTGAAAATATTGTTCCTTGACCTTGCCGAAACAGACAAGGTTCCCAATATGACTGCAACTATGAGAAGTATTCTTTTCATCATCGGAGCATACAACTCGCAACATTCATACAAACTTAGTCAATTTTGAGGAATAAAACAATATGGATTAAGGAGATATAAGGACATCGAGGCTTCGCCTTATTTCTCTCACCGGGATTTCGCAGCATCAAGACCCAGATTGAAACCGCCTTCAAGTATTTTGAGGCGAACGACATAATCCCGACCCCGTCGCAACTTGTAGAAAAGTACGAGGAAAGGCTGAATGGCACCGTGCCAAGAAAACCGGAACCTGAGCCAAAGAAGAAAGAGACCAAGCCAAAG
>JAFZED010000053.1 GCA_017560825.1 Bacteroidales bacterium
ACCCTTCGAATTGAGTCTCGGACTCCACACAGCCACTGCGTAACGCATTGGATATATGGCAACTATGCCACCACCGACACCACTTTTTCCTGGAAGACCGACCAGATAGGAGAACTCACCGGCCTCATCATAGAAACCGCAAGTCTGCATAACTGCATTCATTCGCTTGATACGAGACTGACTTAGTTTGAATCCTGCAAAGTCAAACGGCTTGCAGTTGGTGAAAGCTGTAAATGCCTTCGCAAGCTCTCGGCAACTCATTTCCACAGAGCACATCTTGAAATAGAACATCAGGACACGCTCAATGTCATTCTCGATTGTTCCGTGGTACTTCAGAAGGTTAGCAATCGCTGCATTAAGGTAGCCGCACTCGCGCTCAGACATCGCGACCTCCATATTGAAGTCAATCGACTCATCACCGCACAACTCCCTTATGAAGCGAAGGAAGTCCCCTTCCGGATCTTCGAGCGAAGATATCAATATATCCGACAAGACAATTGCACCTGCATTTATGAAAGGATTTCTTGGGATACCCTTCTCCACCTCCAACTGTATCAAAGAGTTAAAGGCTGTTCCCGAAGGTTCCTTGCCTACCCTCTTCCACAGGTCTTCACCCTTGAGAGACAGACACATAGCCAAGGCAAACACCTTGGTTATACTCTGGATAGAAAAGCGGGTGTCAGCCTGCAGGTAGGTGTAGGTTTCTCCTGAGACCGTCATCAGGCACATACCGAACTGGTCGGGATCGACCTTGGCCAGAGCAGGGATGTAATCCGCCTGATGTCCCTTCGTTGCAAAAGGAGTGATCTCCTGATATATATCTGCAAGTATCTTGTTGTAATCCATTGTGTTATCTTCTCGGCTTGATGTCCAGCTTGACTGGTTTGATCATATTTTCAGGGGCAAGGATGGTGTCGAGCTCTTCCTTGGTGAGGATTCCGTGCTCGAGCACGAGGTCATAGACACTTCTGCCTGTCTCCAATGCCTCTTTTGCAATCTTGGTTGAGTTCTTATAACCGATCACCGGGTTAAGGGCAGTCACGACTCCGATGCTGTTGTGGACGTATTCAGTACACTGCTCAGGATTTGCCTTGATGCCATCTATACAGTTGACTCTCAATGTGTCAAATCCGTTCATCAGGATCTCAGCCGACTCAAAGCAGCACTGGGCCATCACAGGTTCCATTGCATTGAGCTCCATCTGGGCGGCCTCTGCACTCATAGCTACACAGAGGTCATTTCCGATTACCTTGTAGCAGATCTGATTCATAACTTCAGGGATGACCGGATTTACCTTGCCTGGCATAATCGAAGAACCCGGCTGGCGCGCAGGAAGATCGAACTCGTGTACTCCGCAGCGAGGTCCTGAAGCCAGGAGTCGCAAGTCGTTACAGATCTTGTTCATCTTCACGGCAATACGGCGCATTGCCTGAGAATAACCGACCATACAAGTAGTATCTGAGGTAGCTGCAACCATATCAGAAGCAAGCTTCATATCCCATCCTGTTATCTCACGCAAAGCTTCAATACACTTGTCTGAATAACCTGGCTCTGAGCATATTCCTGTTCCGATTGCTGTTGCTCCCATATTCACTGTAAGGAACTCTTCAGCTGCAAAGTTGATGTTGCGGATCTCGTCGCGAAGGATTGAAGCGAAAGCTCCGAATGTCTGGCCAAGAGTCATAGGAACCGCATCCTCAAGCTGAGTTCGTCCCATCTTCACGATGTCAGCAAACTCCACAGCCTTCCTTTCGAATGAAACTATGAGAGCCTCAAAGTGCTTGAGAAACTCCTGATGGGTTGTGAAAAGACCTATATGTATAGCTGTCGGATAGGCGTCATTTGTTGACTGTGAACAGTTCACGTGGTCATTCGGAGAACAGTACTGGTACTCTCCTGCCTCGTGTCCCATTATCTGGAGCGCACGATTGGCAATGACCTCGTTAGCGTTCATATTGGTTGATGTTCCTGCACCTCCCTGGATCATATCCACAGGGAATTGGTCGTGGTGCTGTCCGGCAAGAATCTCTTCACACGCCTGAGCGATGGCCTTGTACTGCTCATCTGTGAGAAGTCCGAGCTGCCAGTTCGCCTTAGCTGCACCCAACTTGGTAATTGCCAATGCATTGACAAAAGCCGGATAGTCGTAAAGGTGAAAACGGCTGATCGGGAAGTTCTCGACACCTCTTAGTGTCTGGACACCATAAAGCGCTTCAACAGGCACTTCCATCGCGCCAATAAGATCGCTTTCTACACGTGTTTTTCCTGAATATGTTTTCATATAAACTTAAATTGAATAATAGTTTATTATAAATTGGGAGGGTAAAGTTATTAATTATTACATTACCTGCAACTGAAAAAAGCGTTTTCCTGAAGATTTCGCCTGACCCGTCAGACATACAGTTGCTTTTCACACATATATAATTTATATTTGTTGGTTGCAATTGAATATAACTAATATATCATATGGAAAACAACGAAATCAAACTTATGAACGTATGCTTCGGCGGTGTAAGCCTCGAAGTGCCACAGATCTGGAATGTTGAGACCGAGATGTACACAGAGCCTGACGGACGCGAATGTGCGATGATCGACATCGAGGCAGGCGGATCAGATCCACGCTCAATCACAATCAGTTACGGTCCGATGCCGGAAGGTACTGACGCACTTATGGAAGCAGCCGGAACCTATGAGGAGTACATCGGCGAAGAGATATCTGCAGATGATGACCCGGTTGCGGAATACGATTTCCTCGGCACCACAGCTTTCGGCTTCGAATGCCCTACTGAGGATGACGGCATCGTGTGCAACTTCATCTGTGCAGATGTGAACGGCAAGCTCATCACAGTGATGACAACCGCAGCAACATACGAAGAAATCGACGACCTCCTCGACCTGATCGAAGAGAACATCAAGCTTGGATAATATATGAAAATATTAATGATCGGCGGCACCGGTACCATCAGCAGTGCCATCACACGCCAGCTGGCCCAGGGCGGCCACGAGGTCTGGCTGATAAACAGAGGCAACCGCAAGGACGAACTGCCACAGGAGGTCAAACTTATCATCGCAGATATCAACGACGAGGCCGAGGTGCTTCGCCAGTTGGGCGACGAGAGGTTCGACGCTGTGTGCGAGTTCATCGGCTTCGTGCCATCGCAGGTCGAGCGCGACCACAGATTGTTTGCGGGACGCACAAATCAATATGTATATATAAGTTCAGCGTCGGCATATAACAAGCCCTGCAGAAGCCATATAATCAACGAAGGTACGACGCTCGCCAATCCATATTGGCAGTACTCCCGCGACAAGATCGCCTGCGAGGACCTTCTGATGAAGTACTACCGTGAGGAAGGATTCCCTGTGACCATCATCAGGCCGAGCCATACCTACAGCGAGCGAAGCGTACCTGTAGGTATACACGGCAGGAACGGAAGCTGGCCGGTAATCAAGAGAATGATGGAAGGCAAGCCGGTCATCATCCACGGAGACGGAACATCGCTTTGGACTATGACATTCAACGAGGACTTTGCGAAAGGATTCATCGGTCTGCTTGGCAACCCTCACGCCATCGGAGAGGTCTTCCAGATAATGTCAGACGAGTCTCTGACCTGGAATCAGATATATAAATCTATCGCAGACGCCCTCGGAGTGCCTTTCAAGCCATATTATGTCTCATCAGATTTCATCATCGCGACTCAGCCGGAAGGATACGATATGCTCGGCAACCTTATAGGTGACAAGGCAAACACGGTCGTGTTTGACTGCTCGAAGCTGAAAAGGGCCGTTCCCGGATTCCAGGCTGTCGTACGATATGAAGAAGGAGTGCGCAAGTGCTTGAAATATATGGACTCACATCCCGAGACACAGAAGGAGGACCCTGAGTTTGACCAGTGGTGCGACCGCCTCATCGAAACTCTCGAAAACGCAAAGAATAATTTCTAAATATAACACTATGAACAAAATCTTTACTCTACTCGCCTGCCTCGGATTCGTGGCTTGCGCATCACAGACACAGACCAGCACGGTCGACAGAATGACACACGACCCGAATTACACCAACACAGAGACCATTCTCCACGTATGGAGCTGGAACTTCAACACCATCGCTGAGAATATGAAGCTGATCAAGGAGTCCGGCTACACAATGCTCCAGACTTCACCGGTGAACGCCTGCTTCAGCCCTGAAGGTGCTAACAAGAAGCTCTTTGACAGAAAGGAAGGAAACTGGTACCACTATTATCAGCCTACAGACTGGACAATCGGAAACAATATGCTCGGAACAGAGGCTGAGATGAAGGCTATGCTCGACTCTGCAAAGAAGTATGACATCAGAGTGCTTGTCGACGTGCTTCCAAACCATACTGCATTTGACATCGACCTCGTTGCAGAGGAGTTCTATGAGGCAGTGGGCGGACGCGACAAGATGTTCCACACAAACGGTCTCAAGGGCATCCGCAACTACAATGACCGCACAGAGTGTACACACCAGGGTGTTGGTGGTCTTCCTGACGTAAACACTGAGAACCCACACTTCCAGAAGTACTATATGCAGTTCGTAAACAAGCTCATCAAGCTCGGAGTACGCGGCTTCCGCTATGACACAGCAAAGCACATCGGCGTTCATTCAGACCCTATCGACGTAGAGGCCGGTGTGACTGAAAACGACTTCTGGGATGTTGCTACAGGCCGCAAGAAAGTTCTCGGCGTGTCACTCGCAATCCCTTACGACAGCCTCTTCGTTTACGGTGAGGTTCTCCAGGGAAGAAATGTTCCTGAGGAGGAGTATGCTTCATACTTCGGCCAGACAGCTTCAAGCTACGGCCACGTTGTATGCCACGCCCTCAGAAACCGCAGCACAAAGGACCTCGACCTCGTTTCTTGGCATCACAGAGCAGCTCCAGAGCACCTTACAACTTGGGTTGAGAGCCACGACACCTACTGCAATGCACACGAGACAGCCGGCATCACTGACGCTCAGATCCGCACAGGTTGGGTTCTTATCACTGCAAGACAGAACG